>RFNL01000179.1 GCA_009927195.1 Betaproteobacteria bacterium
CTGGGCCAATATCCGGTCAGCTACCCGATCGCCTTGGGCGGCATGCAAGGCAGCGAATGGGGCAAGGCCATGGGCAATGCCAATGGCGGATTGCCTTTCACTGTGGTTTTGAATGCCAATGGCGACATGATTGCCCAATATTTGGGTAAATTAAAGGCTGATCAAATCAAATCTTGGGTTAATGGGGACGTTTGAAGGCGGTTCACGGGAAAATAGATCTTTTTGGTGTAAATTCGCCGCTTCTTCGTTCAAGGGTGGGTATTGATCATGGATTTGAGAAAGCTTAAGACCCTCATTGACTTGGTGTCCGAGTCCAATGTGTCTGAGTTGGAAATCACCGAAGCCGAGGGCAAGGTGCGCATTGTCAAAGCCGTGCATAACCCTGTGGTGGCCATGCCTGTGCCGCTCGCCGCCCCAGTGACCATGGTGGCGCCGCCATCCGTGGCAGCCCCCACAGTTGCCAGCGTGGAGGCAGCACCACTGGCCCCAGTGGTGGAGCCCGCCGGCCATTTTGTCAAGTCGCCCATGGTGGGCACCTTCTATCGCGCATCCAGTCCAGGGGCCAAAGCATTTGTCGAATTGGGATCGGTGGTCAAAGAGGGTGAACCCATTTGCATCATTGAAGCCATGAAGATCCTCAACGAGATTGAGGCCGATGCCAGCGGCACCATTACCCAAATCCTGGTGGAAAACGGTCAGGCGGTGGAGTTTGGTCAACCCATGTTTGTGATCGCCTAAGTTCTTAACCATGTTCAAGAAAATTTTGATCGCCAACCGTGGCGAGATCGCGCTTCGCATCCAACGCGCTTGCCGCGAGATGGGCATCCAGGCGGTGGTGGTGTATTCCGAGGCCGATCGCGAAGCCAAATACGTCAAACTGGCCGAAGAGGCGGTGTGCATTGGCCCAGCGGCCTCAGCTCAAAGTTATTTGCACATGCCCTCCATCATTTCGGCCGCCGAGGTGACCGATGCCGAGGCGATCCACCCGGGCTATGGTTTTTTGAGCGAAAACGCCGATTTCGCCGAACGGGTTGAAAAAAGCGGTTTCAAATTCATTGGCCCGACGCCCGAGTCCATCCGCATGATGGGCGACAAGGTGTCGGCCAAGCAGGCCATGATCAAGGCCGGTGTGCCTTGTGTGCCCGGCTCGGAGGGCGAGCTGCCCGATGACCCGGCCCAAGTGCGGCGCATTGCCAAAAGCGTGGGCTATCCCGTCATCATCAAGGCCGCAGGCGGTGGGGGTGGGCGCGGCATGCGCGTGGTGCACACCGAGGCGGCCCTGATCCATGCGGTGCAAACCACCAAGGCCGAGGCCGGCGCTGCGTTTGGCAACCCGGCGGTTTACATGGAGAAGTTTCTATCAAATCCGCGCCACATTGAAATCCAGGTGATGGCCGATCATTTCAAGAATGCGGTCTACCTGGGCGAGCGCGATTGCTCCATGCAGCGGCGGCATCAAAAAATCATTGAAGAGGGGCCTGCTCCCGGGATACTGCGCAAACTGATCGACAAAATTGGCGAGCGCTGCGCAGCGGCTTGCAAGCGCATTGGCTACCGTGGTGCTGGCACCTTTGAGTTTTTGTACGAAAACGGCGAGTTTTACTTCATTGAGATGAACACCCGGGTGCAGGTCGAGCACCCGGTCACCGAGTTGATCACTGGTGTGGACATTGTAAAAACCCAAATCATGGTGGCTGCCGGTGAAAAACTGCCCTTCACCCAGCGTCAGATTGCGGTCAAGGGCCATGCGATCGAGTGCCGCATCAACGCCGAAGATCCGTTCAGCTTTGTGCCCTCGCCGGGGCGCATCACCATGTGGCATGCGCCGGGTGGGCCGGGCGTGCGGGTGGATTCGCATGTCTACACCAATTATTTTGTGCCGCCCAATTACGACTCCATGGTGGGCAAAATCATTGTCTATGGCGATACCCGTGAGCAGGCCATCGCGCGCATGCGTATCGCTTTGTCCGAGACCCTGGTCGAAGGCATTCACACCAATATCCCCTTGCACCGGGAGTTGATGGTGGATGCCAAGTTCATGTCCGGCGGCACCAACATCCACTACCTGGAAGAGTGGATTGCCGCGCGCAAACGCTGATGCATGAACTGCGCCTGCTCGCGCCGCAAGACCGCGTGGAGTGGTTAAGCCAAGCCTTGGAGGCTTTGGACGCGCTCAGTGTGTCGGTGGAAGATGCCGATGCCCACAGCGACAGTGAATCGCCCTTGTTTGGGGAGCCCGGCATGCCCCCGTCCCAAGCCGCTTGGGACCGCTCGCAGGTGACGGCCTTGTTTGCCGACCAGGCCATGGCCCAAGCAGCCTCAGATGTGTTGGCTTTGCAAGATCTTTTTGAAACCTGTCAGCTGCTGGGGATCACAGAACTGGTGGAACAAGACTGGGTGCGCTTAACGCAGTCGCAGTTCGCGCCGGTGGAGATCACTCCCGATTTTTGGATTGTTCCCACCTGGCACCAACCCCCGGCCCAAGCGCAGCGGGTGTTGCGCCTGGACCCTGGCTTGGCCTTTGGCACGGGCACCCACCCGACCACGCGCATGTGTTTACGCTGGCTGGCCCACAACGACATCAGCGGGATGTCGGTGCTCGATTACGGTTGCGGTTCTGGCATCCTGGCCATGGGCGCTTGTTTGCACGGTGCGACCCGGGTTGATGCGGTCGATATCGACCCCGACGCGGTGCAGGCCACGCGGCTCAATGCCCAGGCCAATGGTGTGGTGTTGCAAGCGGGCTTGCCCGATCAGGTCCAAGGCCCCTACCAATGCGTGTTGGCCAATATTTTGGCGTCGCCCTTGCAAGTGCTGGCCCCCTTGCTGTGTGGGTTGGTGCAAGACCAGGGCGGGCATTTGGTGCTGGCTGGTATTTTGCAGCGCCAGGCAGAGCGCTTGCAGCAGGCTTATGCACCTTGGTGCCGTTTGGGTGTGCACGACACCGAGGACGGTTGGGTATTGATGACCGCACGCTTTGGCCCCTCCGCCTAAAACCTGGCGCAGGTCCCGGGGAGCGCCACCTACAATGCGCCCATCATGACCTTGGCTGTGCAGTGTCCCCAGTGCCTAACCGCTTTCAAGGTGGTGCAAGACCAACTCAAGGTGGCGCAAGGGTGGGTCAAGTGCGGTCGCTGCCAACAGGTGTTCAACGCCCACTCACATGGGCTTGAACTGGATGAGATTGGGCCGACCCAAGACAGCGGGCCCGTTGTGCACCCCAGCACGGCGATGGCCGAGCCTTTGGCCCCTGCCGATGCACCGGGCGAGGGTTTGCAGCCAGACGCATCAACGCCTGACACGATTCAGGTGTCATCCATCAACCCAACAGCCATTGCTCAAGGCATGGACGCCAGCGAATTCGGCATGCCGTTGGCAGAGCGTGCCGCACCACGGTCACGTCGCATTTGGACAGTCCTGATCGGCGTATTGGGTTTGCTATTGGCCGCGCAAATGGCTTGGTGGAACAAAAGTCAGTGGTTGGCCCATTGGCCGCAGGCGCATGAGTGGGTACAGGCCGCATGTGCGCAAGGGCGCTGTCAAATGGATTGGCCCCATGGCCTGGACGCGGTGATGATTGAGCGCGCCCATTTCGAGCCCGATGGGGAAGGCCACCACCGCTTGCAAATTCAGCTCTCCAACCGCGCCCAACACACCGTGGCCACACCTTGGTTGGATTTGACGCTCACCGATGATGAAGACCGCATCGTCATTCGGCGCATGTTGGCCCCACAGGAGATGGGCTTGCCCCAGCAGTTAAGCCCAAACATGGATGTGGTCTCGAGTGTGTATTGGCGGGTGGACTCGGATGTGGAGGATCGCCTGAGCGGCTACCGGGCAGAGATTTTTTACCCTTGAAGAAAGAGCAAATATGGCTTCGTTGATTTGTGGTTCCTTGGCGTTTGACACCATCATGGATTTTGAGGGGCGCTTTGCCGAACAAATACTGCCCGATCAGTTGCATATTTTGAATGTGTCATTTTTGGTGCCGGCCTTGCGACGTGACTTTGGGGGCTGCGCCGGCAACATCGCTTACAGCTTGAATCAATTGGGGGGGCAGGCCTTTCCCGTGGCCGCATTGGGCAGTGATGGGGCGACCTATGTGGAGCGTTTGCACAGCCTGGGCATCGATACCCGTTGGGTGCGCACCATGCCCGACAGCTATACCGCCCAAGCCATGATCATGACCGACCGGGACAACAACCAAATCACTGCGTTTCATCCAGGTGCCATGGGCTTGGCCCACCAAATCCCGCTGGAGCCTGTGCCAGGGGTGCGTTTGGGTATTGTCTCGCCCGACGGGCGCGATGCCATGCTCGAGCACGCCCAGCAGTTCAAGGCCGCAGGCATTCCCTTTGTGTTTGACCCCGGCCAAGGCCTGCCCATGTTCAATGGCGAGGAATTGACCCGGTTTATCCAGGCCGCCGATTGGGTGACCGTCAACGACTATGAAGGCAAGATGCTCAGCGACCGAACGGGCATGAGCCATGCAGATATTTCACACCAAGTGCGTGGTTTGGTGGTTACCTTGGGCGCACAAGGCTGCGAGGTTTGGGAGGCGGGCCACAAAACCTTGATCGATCCGGTCAAGGCCAAAGAGGTGGTTGACCCCACTGGCTGTGGCGATGCCTGGCGTGGTGCATTGTTGTATGGACTGGAGCAAGGCTGGTCATTGGCCCGTTGCGCCACCTTGGGCAACCACGTCGGTGCTTTGAAAATTGCCCAGCGGGGGCCCCAAAACTACCACATCCCAGACGGTTTGGCCGATTCAATCCCGGCCTGATCCTGCGGGCCGCGGCAGCGGCGGGCGCGCGAATGCACAGGCGTTTGCGCCTTGCGCTTTACCCGTGCACCCATTCTTGCGAAAGTGCGAGGGGCCCAACAAAAAGCCCGATGCCGTTGAGCACCGGGCTTGAGCAGCGGCGAACCGCTGACCAGATCTTTGCAGATCAGGGCTTGTGCGCCGTTGGAAACGGCCATGCCGCTTGTGGGTTCAGAGTGGTCTGAGCCGCAGGGGCAGCAGGGGCTGGCGCCGCTTTGACAGCGGGTTTCTTCGCAGCAGGCTTTTTAGCGGCGGCCTTTTTCGCAGCCGGCTTTTTGGCGGCCGCTTTTTTGGCAGCGGGCTTTTTAGCAGCTACTTTTTTGGCTGCGGGCTTTTTCACCGCGGGCTTTTTAGCGGCCGCTTTTTTGGCTGCAGGCTTTTTAGCGGCTACTTTCTTTGCTGCGGGCTTTTTAGCTGCAGCTTTCTTTGCGGGGGCCTTCTTTTTTGTGGCCGATTTTTTTGCAGTTGCCATAGGTTTCTCCTAGATCAAGTGAACAGATCGTTGGGTGGAAAACACTTTGTGGGCCTTTGGGGGCTCACCAAGCGATCCATGGCGTTGGACCTGGGTCCAGCGCCATGAACACGAAGCGCAAACACCCTGGCCCGCGGTGGGCGATGAAGGCAGAGTGATTTGCAAATGGGGTACATCCAGTGGGTTAGTGCAAAGGTGGCCTAGTCCCAAGACAGGGCGCCACCCGATTGGTATTCGATGACACGGGTCTCGAAGAAATTGCGTTCTTTCTTGAGGTCGATCATCTCGCTCATCCAGGGGAAAGGGTTCTCTTCATGCGGGAACAAGGCATCGAGGCCAATTTGGGTGGCGCGGCGATTGGCGATGTAGCGCAAATAGCCTTTGAACATGGACGCATTCATGCCCAAAACGCCCCGCGGCATGGTGTCCTCGGCATAACGGTATTCCAATTCAACCGCCTTGTTGAACAAGGCCTTGATCTCTGCCTTGAACTCATTGGTCCACAAATGGGGATTTTCAAGCTTGAGCTGGTTGATCAAGTCAATACCGAAATTGCAATGCATGGACTCGTCGCGCAAGATGTATTGGTATTGCTCGGCTGCGCCGGTCATTTTATTTTGACGACCCAAGGCCAAAATTTGGGTGAAACCCACATAGAAGAATAAGCCTTCCATCAGGCATGCAAACACAATCAAGCTTTTGAGCAGGGTTTGATCGGTTTGAGGCGTGCCAGTGTGAAAGTTCGGGTCCATGATCGCTTCAATGAAGGGGATCAAGAACTCGTCCTTGTCACGGATGGATGGAACTTCGTTGTAGGCGTTGAAGATTTCGCTCTCATCCAACCCCAATGACTCCACGATGTATTGGTAGGCGTGGGTGTGAATGGCCTCTTCAAAGGCCTGGCGCAGCAAAAACTGGCGGCATTCTGGGGCCGTGATGTGGCGATAAGTGCCCAGCACAATGTTGTTGGCAGCCAGCGAGTCCGCGGTGACGAAGAACCCAAGATTGCGCTTGACAATGCGCCGCTCGTCTTCGGTCAGACCGTTGGGGTCTTTCCACAAGGCGATGTCGCGGGTCATGTTGACCTCTTGTGGCATCCAATGGTTGGCGCAGGTGGCGAGGTATTTCTCCCAAGCCCATTTGTATTTGAATGGCACCAGCTGGTTCACATCGGTCTGGCCGTTGATGATGCGTTTGTCGGCAGCCACCACACGGTGAGCGGGCGAACTGGCTTTGGAAGTTGCGGCCACCGGGGGCGGTACAGGCGCGCCATCATGGAGCAACGCTGTCGGGCTGTCGGTACCGGTCAGTCTGCCAGGTTGGTTCAGCGGTGGGAGGTCCATCGAGCGGGCTGAAAAGCCGCTGGCAAGAGGCGATGGCGCTGAGGGCTTGACTTCTTCGTCCCAGGTCAACATAGGAATATTTCCATTCGTAAATTATGCATTCAGTTGCTAAAAAAGGGAAGCACTCGTTCACTTCGCAATTGAGAGGTGTTGTGCATTTGCATCGACTTGCAGGGGTTGTTGCACGCCGATGCGCTGCTTCATCACTGACAAGATTCGCAGGTGGGGTCATCGACCCCGCAAAACTTGATGTCCGTGGCGGGTATGTCGCTCATCTGTGCACGTGCTGCAGCGGCGGCGGCATCCAACGCGCTAATGGCTGGGCCTTGGCTTGACGACACAGCGTTATGGCTGCCGGCTTGCACCGTGGATTTTTCAGCTTGGGTGGCGCTGGAGGTGCGCAAATAGTAGGTGGTTTTGAGTCCACGCAGCCATGCCAACTTATAGGTCTCGTCGAGTTTTTTGCCCGATGCACCGGCCATGTAAATATTGAGCGACTGGGCTTGGTCAATCCACTTTTGCCGCCGCGCAGCGGCTTCGACCAGCCACTGGGGCTCGATTTCAAAAGCGGTGGCGTACTGGGCCTTGATGTCTTGCGGCACCCGGTCAATGGGGCGCAGAGAGCCATCAAAGTGTTTGAGGTCCATGACCATCACATCGTCCCACAAGCCCAACCGCTTGAGGTCGCGCACCAAATACGCATTGATGACGGTGAATTCACCAGACAAGTTGGACTTGACGGACAGGTTGCCAAAGCTGGGCTCGATCGAGGCATCGACGCCGATGATGTTGGAGATGGTCGCTGTGGGGGCAATGGCCACACAGTTGGAGTTGCGCATCCCATCGGTGGCAATTTTGCGGCGCAATGCATCCCAGTCCATGGTGGCATTGCGGTCAACTTCCACATAGCCACCGCGCTCCTTGGCCAACAAATCCAAGGTGTCCGGGGGCAAAATACCCCGGTCCCACAAAGAGCCCTTGAAGCTGGAGTACTTGCCGCGCTCGCGCGCCAATTCAGTTGAGGCCCAGTAAGCGTAATAGCAAATGGCCTCCATCGAGGTGTCTGCAAACTCCACGGCGGCCATGGATCCGTAGGGGATTCGCAGAGCGTACAAGCTGTCTTGGAAGGACATCACACCCAAGCCGACGGGGCGGTGGCGAAGATTGGAGTCGCGGGCTTTTTTCACCGCGTAATAGTTGATGTCGATCACGTTGTCGAGCATGCGCATGGCCGTGCCAATGGTGCGCTTGAGTTTGTCATGATCGATTTGGCCGTTGTTCAAGTGTTGGAGCAAGTTGATAGAGCCCAGATTGCAAACGGCGGTTTCGGTGTCGCTGGTGTTCAGGGTGATCTCGGTGCACAGATTGGACGAGTGGACCACGCCTGCATGTTGCTGGGGAGAGCGCACGTTGCATGCATCTTTGAACGTGATCCAGGGGTGGCCCGTTTCAAACAGCATGGTCAGCATCTTGCGCCACAAGTCTGCGGCCTGAACTTGTCGACTGGGTTTGATCTCGCCACGTTCGGCCTTGGCTTCATAGGCCAGGTAGGCCTTTTCAAAGGCAGCGCCAAACAAATCATGCAGATCGGGCACATCAGAGGGCGAGAACAAAGTCCAGTGGCTTTTTTCCATCACTCGGCGCATGAACAGGTCGGGGATCCAATTGGCGGTGTTCATGTCGTGGGTGCGGCGGCGATCGTCACCGGTGTTTTTGCGCAGCTCCAAGAACTCTTCAATGTCCAAGTGCCAGGTTTCCAAATAAGTGCACACCGCGCCTTTGCGTTTGCCACCTTGGTTGACGGCCACAGCGGTGTCATTGACCACCTTGAGAAAGGGAACCACGCCTTGCGATTCGCCATTGGTGCCTTTGATGTGCGAACCCAGGGCACGCACGCGGGTCCAATCGTTGCCCAAGCCGCCTGCAAATTTTGACAGCAATGCGTTCTCTTTGATGG
>RFNL01000067.1 GCA_009927195.1 Betaproteobacteria bacterium
CTGGGGGCCGCTGGTATAGGGCAGGCCAGCTTCCAAAATCGCTTCCATCAGCGGGTAGCGCGGTGAGCCGTCGGCCAAGCGGGCGCGAGAGACCACGTTGCCCACCACGAACATGTCGGGCTTCAGGCCCAGTTGGTCGGCGCTGTAGCCTTCGATCAGTTCGATGCCCAAAGCGCGCAGTTGGTCGCTCATGGGGGGGTAGACGCCGCTGTCACAACCGGTGACCCGGTGGCCGGCTTCTCGGGCCAGGGCGGCCAAGCCGCCCATGAAGGTGCCGCAGACACCTAATATATGGATGTGCATGGGGCCTGATTGTAGGAGGGGGTGCCGCTGGGCCCAGGCACAATTGGACCCATGAGCACCCCATTGCAAGTTGAAATTGCCGCCGCTGCCGCCCGTTGGGTGGTGGAGGAAGGTCTGGAGTATGGCCCCGCCAAAAGCCGCGCCGCGCGCGAACTGGGCGCGGCGCGGCGCTCGGCATGGCCCGATAACAGCCTGGTTGAACAAGCGGTGCGCGATTACATTGCGGTGTTTTGCCCCGACTCGCAGGCGCAGGAGTTGGCGGCCTTGCGCGCCTTGGCCAGCCAATGGATGGAGCGATTGGCCGCCTTTCGGCCCCACCTGACCGGCGCGGTTTGGCACGGCACGGCCACCCGCTGGAGTGACATTTATTTGCAATTGTTTTGCGATGACCCCAAATCGGCCGAGTTGGCACTGATTGACCAAGGCGTCAGGTTTCAACCCAGTGCCGTCAACGGCTTTCAGGGGGAGGCGGTGGATGCACTCAGTCTGTCATGCCATTGCCCTGGCTTGGGGGAATCGGTGGGTATTCATTTGATGATCCACGACCATGGTGATTTGCGCGGTGCCTTGCAACCCGACCGCCAAGGTCGACGCCCGCGCGGCGACCTCAAAGCGTTGCGCGCTTTGATGGACCCACAAATCAGTGTGAAGCATGAAACCCTCTGAATCCATACCCATCGACCCAGATCCCCAGTCACGTCGTGGCCTTCTATGGGGCGTGGCCGCCAGCGCCGCTGCGGCGGGCATGGGTTTGGCGGCTTGGCGCTTGGGTTTGTGGGGCGCAGCCAAACCCGCATTGCCAGCGGCCTGGTGGGACACCCAATGGGAGGGGCCCCAAGGCGAGTCGGTGCTGGCGGCCAGCTTTCGGGGTCGGCCCTGGGTGATCAACTATTGGGCCACTTGGTGCACCCCTTGCGTGGAGGAAATGCCTTTATTAGACGCCTTCTATCGTGAAAATCGTGGGAAAGGTTGGCAAATGATGGGTATCGCCATTGATCAGCCTTCTTCGGTGCGGCGTTTT
>RFNL01000066.1 GCA_009927195.1 Betaproteobacteria bacterium
GTGGTGAGACCGATCGTCTGAAAAATCTTGTCAGAAGTTCCGAAGGGGCCAAACCAGCACACACTATATCTGGGGTCTGGAGGCTTTTCAATACACTATTGGTAGTGTTTTCCCACTTTTTTGCAAATTGATCTTCTCGGCTGATACTTTGCTATCAAGTGTGCTTGAACTTCGCAATCCGCACTGTGGCGTTACACCGTTATGAAAACGCAACTCCGGTACATTTAAGAGCAATTGTTGCGATGCAACACGGAATTTTTGTGATATGTGCAGGGGCTGAAATCAGTGGTGCTTTTGCGGCAACTTCATGCCAATGGAAAGCGCGTTGCCGGCCAAGCCAAGCTTTTTTGCAAACGAGACCAATCAAAGCCAGCACCTGGGTCATTTTTGCGCCCCGGCGCCACATGCTCATGACCGACCACATGGGCAATGGGGTAAGCGTCGGCAAGCGCCGCACTCAAACTGGCCAAGGTTTCGTATTGGCTGGCTTCGAAAGCATGGCCGTCCAGGCCTTCTAGTTCAATGCCGATGGAGAAATCGTTGCAGTTTTCTTTGCCATTGAATTGCGACACGCCAGCGTGCCATGCGCGGTCACTGCAAGCCACCAACTGCCAAAGCTGACCATCACGGCGGATGAAAAAATGGGCCGATACCTGCAAGCCCTGCAAGGATTTGAAATAGGGATGGGCATCGATGTTGAGTTGATTGGTGAACAAATCCAGCACATCGCTGGATCCATATTCACCGGGAGGCAGGCTGATCGCGTGCAGCACCACCAAATCCACAGGCATGTCGCTGGGGCGTGGCCCAAAATTGGGCGAAGGGCAACGGTGCGCATAGCGGTACCAGCCGTGCTCCCACAAAGGCTGCGCCACATTCATGGGCCAGCCCGGTGCTGGTGGTCGGCACTGCAAAAATAAATTCCATTTGCCGCAATGGCTTCGGTTTGCGGCAGGTGCACGCCGCAGACATGGCAGTGGACCATGGGCGTGGCTTGGGTGGTTGGGGTGGTGGAACGCACTGTGTGTTTTTCACGTTTTTTTTGCCGCCACCACCATGCGCCCAGCAATATCAGCAGCATGACCAGCAAAAACCTCATGCGCTGCGCCCCAATATCACTTCCAGCACAAAGCGCGACCCCACATAGGCCAGTAAAAGCAGCCCCGACCCCGTGTAGAGCATCCGCACCGCGGTTCGACCACGCCAGCCCAGTTGGGCACGGCCAAACAACAAAACCGCAAAGCACAACCACGACAGGACGGAAAAGACGGTCTTGTGGTTCCATTGCCAACCGTGGCCGGTGCCATAGAGTTGATCTCCAAACCACCATCCCACGATCAAGGTGGCGCTCAAAAGCACGAACCCCGCACCGATAAAACGAAACGTCAACCGCTCCAAGCTGAGCAGCGGCATGCCAAGGTTGACATCAGCGGCCATGCGCATAAGCCTTTCTGCGCGTGTCATCATGACCGCATGGACCACCGCAACAGCAAACAGGCCATACGAGGCCAAGCCGAAAGCCCAGTGCAGAGGCAACCACCCAGAGGCATTGCCGTGCAAGGCTTTGCCCGGAAATACCATGGCCAGTACAACGGCTGCAGCCCCCAATCCGCCCAAAATCCAGCGCGAACTCACTTGGGGTATCCAACGCTGCTCCAAGGCGTAAAAAGCCAACACCAGCCAACAGGTCACCGACAAGGCCGAGGCAAAACCAAAATGGGGCAGGCCGCTTTCACCCCAGCCCAGCAAGTCACCGGCCCAAGCCAAAGCGTGGGCTGTCCAGGCCAGGAAAAAAACACGCCGCTTGACTGGCGTTGTGCTATCGATTTGCCAAAAAGCACTCAAGCTGTACATGGCAACCGCCATAGCGCCCCATACCAGGCTCATGGAAAGGTTGGCAGTTAAACTCATTACCTGAGTTTAGCGTTTTGACCAAAGCCTTCACCTTTTTTCCCCTAACAGACCGACCTGGTCTTCATTCTTCCGCAACAACGCGCATCCCCATGGCCACCGCACTATCTGACAAGCTCTCCAAACTGGTCAAACACCTGAGCGGTCAGGCTCGTATCACCGAGTCCAATGTGGCCGACATGCTGCGCGAGGTGCGCATGGCCTTGCTCGAGGCCGATGTGGCGCTGCCCGTGGTGCGCGATTTCATGGGCCGGGTCAAAGACAAAG
>RFNL01000329.1 GCA_009927195.1 Betaproteobacteria bacterium
CCCTGGGCCAAGAGGTGGTGGGTTCGCTCACACCCGGGCAGGCATTGGTGGGTTTGGTTCACCGTGAATTGGCGGCCACCATGGGTGAAGGGGTGGCCGACATTAATTTGGCGGCGCAGCCACCGGCGGTTATTTTGATGGCAGGTTTACAAGGGGCGGGTAAAACCACCACCACCGCCAAATTGGCACGCCACCTGATTCTCAAGCGCAAGAAAAAGGTGCTCACGGTCTCGACCGACGTTTACCGTCCCGCCGCCATCGAGCAACTCAAGACCGTCACCGCACAAGCCCAGGCCGAATGGTTTCCCAGCGCCGTTGGACAACGGCCTTTGGACATTGCGGCATCTGCCCTGGAGCATGCCAAGCGCCACTATTTTGATGTGCTGTTGGTCGACACCGCAGGCCGATTGGCGATCGACCAAGCCCTGATGCAAGAAATTGAGCAACTGCACCAAGCGCTCAACCCGGTGGAGACCTTGTTCGTGGTCGACGCCATGCAAGGTCAAGACGCGGTCAACACAGCGCGTGCTTTCCATGAAGCCCTGGCCTTGACGGGCATTGTGCTGACCAAAACCGATGGCGATTCGCGCGGTGGTGCGGCTTTGTCGGTGCGACAAGTCACGGGTGCGCCCATCAAGTTTGCGGGAACCAGTGAAAAAATGGATGGCCTGGAGGTTTTTGATGCGCATCGCCATGCCGGGCGCATCCTGGGCATGGGTGACATCGTGGCCTTGGTCGAGCAGGTCAGTGCTGGCGTGGACATGCAAGCGGCCCAAAAAATGGCCGAGAAGGTCAAGTCAGGCGCGGGTTTTGACCTCAACGACTTTTTGGCCCAGTTACAACAGATGAAGCAAATGGGCGGTTTGGCCAGCATGATGGACAAATTGCCCTCGCAATTGACCGCCAAAGCGGGCGCCATCGACCTCAACCGCGCCGACAAAGAAATGAGCCGCAAGCAAGGCATTATCCACAGCATGACACCACGCGAGCGCGCCCATCCCGATTTGATCAAGGCCACCCGCAAACGCCGCATTGCGGCCGGTGCCGGTGTTCAGGTGCAAGAGGTCAATCGCCTGCTCAATGAGTTTGCCCAAATGCAAGACATGATGAAAAAAATGCGCGGCGGTGGCTTGATGAAGATGATGAAAAAGTTTGGCGGCATGAAAGGCCTGGGCGGCTTCCCCGGCATGCCACGCTGATGCCCTGTCGGTGGTGAAAAACGGCTTCAGTGGCTTTGCAACACCTCGCCGCGCAATGAATGCGGCAAAGCCTCGTTGATGCGAACGTCGATCATTTGACCCACCCATCTTTGATGGTCGGGGCCGCAGGGGAAATTCACAATCCGATTGCAAACCGTCCGACCCATGGACTGGGGGCCAGCGTCGCCTGGTTTGCGCGAAGGCCCCTCTACCAAAATGCGTTGCACGCTACCGACTTTGCTGGCACTGATGGCGCGCACATTTTCCTCGATGCGCGCTTGTAATGTTGCAAGCGTTGCAGTTTGATGGCATGGGGCGTGTCATCTGGCAAGGCGGCGGCCGGTGTTCCTGGGCGCGGGCTGAACATAAAGCTGAACGAGCTGTCAAATCCAAGCTCATCGATCAGCTTCAGCATTTTGTGAAAGTCTTCCTCCGTTTCTCCAGGAAAACCCACAATGAAGTCGCTGCTCAATGACAGTGCTGGCCGAATGGCGCGCAGTTTGCGAACGGTGCTCTTGTATTCCATGGCGGTGTAGCCGCGTTTCATGGCCATCAAGATGCGGTCCGATCCATGTTGAACCGGCAAGTGCAGATGGCTGACCAATTGCGGCACCTTGGCGTACACATCGATCAGGCGCTGGGTGAATTCATGGGGATGGCTGGTGGTGTAGCGGATGCGTTCAATGCCAGGGATCTCGGCGACATATTCAATCAGCAAAGCGAAGTCAGCGATCTCGCTGGTTTGGCCCATGGCCCCTCGGTAAGCATTGACGTTTTGTCCCAGGAGGGTGATTTCTTTCACCCCTTGTGCCGCCAGCCCTGCCACCTCGACCAATACGTCATCGAGTGGGCGATTGACCTCTTCCCCGCGGGTGTAGGGCACCACACAGTAACTGCAGTACTTGGAGCATCCCTCCATGATGCTGACAAAAGCCGAAGCGCCGCTCACCCGCGCGGGTGGCAAATGATCAAACTTTTCAATTTCTGGAAATCGGATGTCCACTTGTGGCTTGTTCAAACGGGTTCGTTGGTCCAGCAACTGCGGCAGGCGGTGCAAAGTTTGGGGTCCAAACACCACATCCACATAAGGCGCCCGATCAATGATGGCATCGCCCTCTTGGCTGGCCACGCAACCGCCCACCGCAATGCGAACCCCTTTTTGGGCCAGGTGCTTGACCCGACCCAAATCAGAAAACACTTTTTCTTGGGCTTTTTCACGCACCGAGCAGGTATTGAACACGATCAAATCGGCTTGCTCGACATCATCCGTGGCTTCATAGCCTTGGGCCTGGTGGAGCACATCGACCATTTTGTCCGAGTCGTATGCGTTCATTTGGCAGCCAAAGGTTTTGATAAAGACCTTGGGGCTCATGGCAATGCAAGGGCGAAGGGCCGGTGGCAGCGGTTCATGGTGTCAATCCAGAGGCTGAAGTAAAGATGCGTATTCTATGGGCCATGGACCTCAGCCGATATGATGCCTGCATGGATCAGTTCCGACAAACCATTCTTTTCACCGACGTCGATGGGCGTGCACGGTTTCGCGAGCAAATGATCGTGCTCGATCAAGGCACGCCGCAGTCTCGTTTGTCGGAACTCATGCAAAGCGGAGGCTTTCAACTGCGGCAAAGTCCGGTGGGTTTTCGCAGTGAGTTTCATGTCAGCCCGCACACCCAATGGGTGTTTATCTTGCAAGGTCAAATGGAAATTGGGCTGCAAGATGGGAGTTCGCGCACATTTGGACCCGGCGAGCATTTTTACTCCGCGGATTTGCTGCCAGCCGGGGCGATTTTTGACCCCCAGGTGCATGGGCATTGGAGCCGTCAGTGCGGCGCGGTCCCCTTGGTCACCCTGTTTGTGCGCGGATAGTTAACCCATAAGTTTTGATTTCGACGGCTTTGGTGGCTTGTATGGGATGCTGGACTCAAGTCGGGGTCTTTTCGGACCGATACTGTTCAACCTGATGAGGCGTGCGAGATTTCGTGCGCCCGACTTCGACTGCGGATCGCAGTTTTTTGAGCATCTCTTGGAGTGTGATTGACCATGAAAAAGTATTTGCGTCTCATGATTGAAATTGTGCTGGGCTTGTTGCTGGTGGGCGCAGGCGCTTTTGGCTACATGAACTTTGCGGGGAAAAAAAGCATTTCCAACGAATTGACCGAAGTGGTCGAGAGCTTGGAGGAAGCCAAAGAGGAATTGGCCAAAACCAGTGAAGAACTCAATGAGGCTCAGGCCAAGGTCAAAGAACTCAGTGCCAAGGCCCGTGAACTTGAGGCCGTGAAAGCCGCATTTGCCAACGGTGTATTGCTTGGCGATGTTGAGGGCATTTACAAGGGCTTGAAAACCGGTTTGAGCGCAGAGCGCCAACTCAGTTTGGGTGCGATTCGCTTATTGACCAACGGTGCCAAAGACCCCGAGACTGTCAGCGCCTTCAACAAAGCATTGGAAATGGCCGACTGGTCCAGTCGCTTGAATGCCGTTTGTGCGGCCCAAAACGCCTTGGTCGCGGCGGGCGAAAAAATCACGGTGCTGGCCGATTGTGCGGCTGGCAAGGGCGATGAGAAACAAGCCAAGGGCGGTCATGGTGGCACCCCCCATTGGGATTACGAGGGTGAAATGGGGCCTGAAAATTGGGGCAAGGAATTCCCCACCTGCGCCAACGGCAAAAAGCAATCGCCATTGAACATCGTGGGCCCCTTTGAAAAATCCAAGGACAACTTGGAGGTCAGCTACAAACCTGGGCCATTGCGCATGCTCAACAATGGCCACACCATCCAGGTCAACATCCCGCCTGGCAGCAGCACCAAAATCAATGGTGAAGTGTATGACCTGCTGCAATTTCACTTCCATCGCCCCAGCGAGGAAAAAATCGACGGTAAACCCATGGCCATGGTGGCGCACTTTGTGCACAAGAGCAAAGCGGGCAAATTGGCCGTGATCGGTGTGCTGCTCAAAGAGGGCAAGGACAATGAAGCCATCAATGTGTTGTGGGACAACATTCCGGCCAAAGAGGGCCCAGAGGTCAAACTCGACAAAATCTCATTTGACCCTGGCAAATTGATCCCCGCTGCCTTGACCCACTACGCGTACGAAGGTTCATTGACCACCCCGCCTTGCAGCGAAGGTGTGAACTTCTATATTTTGAAAACCCCGGTGGACATCTCCAAAGCACAGGTGGCCAAATTCCCTTTCAAGATGAATGCCCGTCCAGTGCAAGCTTTGAATGGGCGCAAAATCAGCGCCAACTGATCAAAAAGCCCCGCATTGCGGGGCTTTGGCACGAAAACGCCTGCGGATGCAGGCGTTCTCTTTGGTGCATGCACCCGGCAAATACCACCCCGCAATGGGGTCGGTGAAATGATGCGAGGGGTTAAATGGTTTTCAGGCGATCGGTGGAGGGCACGACGCGGGTCAGGCGAATGCCATAACGGTCGTTGACCAGCACCACTTCGCCTTGGGCCACCACGGTGTTGTTGACCAAAAGGTCCAGCGGTTCACCAGCGATGCGATCGAGTTCGACCACACTGCCTTGGGTCAGGCGCATCAAATCTTTGATCTTGATTTGGGCGCGGCCGACTTCAATGGCCAATGACACCGAAATGTTTTGCAACACATCGGCATTGATGTTGCCTGGGTGGCTGTATTTGAAGTCTTCGGCTGTGGGCCCGTCCACGCCGGGCGTGTCAAACGGTTCATCGGCCGGGCTGGTCTCTGGGGAGTCTGTGGTTTCGCTCATGATGATTTCCTGTCTTAAATTTGACCGGGGACAATTTGTCGTTCCATGCGCACCGCCACCTGTGAACCGCGTGCACCCACGCTGACCCCGAATGAAGGTACGCCGTTGGCAATCAGTTGTGCCAATTCAGGTTTTTTGAAATAAAGCAAATCGCCTTCTTTCATGTTTTGCAAATGGTGCAACGTGGTCTTGATCTGGCCCATGACCACCTGCAAGTCCAAGCGGGAGTCACCCACTGCAATGGCCAAGTCCTCGCGCCACTTTTTATCGGATTCCTCGTTGCCATCCCCTGATTGAACACGGCTGCGCAACAAGTCGCGCACGGGCTTGAGCGAAGAGTAGGGATAAACCAAGTCCATGAATCCTTTGCCACCAGAACCACTGGCGTAGGAGTCGAATCGGCTGAGGACCACCAAATCGTTTTCATCTGCAATTTGCGCAAATTGAGGGTTGATCTCCGAGCTCACATGCTCGCAGTGCAGCGGCATGAGCGGGGCCCATGCATCTTGCAGCGAACGGAAAAACACATCCAAAATCAGCTTGATGATGCGGTTTTCCGTGGGCGTGAACAAACGACCTGGCGGCAACTCTTCAACGCCTTTGCCGTAACCGCCAAAAAAGCTGTCGAGTGAGCTGAACACCACATTGGGGTCAATGATCACCACCGAGAAGCCACGCAAAGGGTTCATGCGCACCAAGTTCACCGCCAGCGGTGGCTTGAGCTCCTTGAGGTAGTCCCCGTATTTGACGATTTGCACCCGCGTCGGATTGACCCGGGGGCTGGTGCGCAGCACCTCCAGCAGTCCGAAGCGAAACATGCGGATGAAGCGCTCGTTGATCATGTCGATCGACGATACATTGACCCCCAGGCTGCTGTCTTCGCTGGTCAGGTCATGCTTGCTGACACGCGCTTGCGTGTTGTAGCCGGTATCGACCTCGATCAAACCATCTTTGATGCCCTCGGTCAGTGCCGTGAGTTCATCTTGAGACAGTAAATTGCTTTGAGTGGCCATGGCATCACTGCATCACAAATGATGTGAAAAAGACTTCCTCGATCCCACCAAAGTCCTCCAGTTTTTCCAACATATCATTCATGGTGTCTTTGATTTTCTCGGCCAATTGTTTGCGAAACTCTGGTTTGGCGGTTTCGGGCTCTGTGGTTTGGCGCATCACATCCAAGATGGCAGAGCGAATGGCGAACTCATGTTTCTTGATGTTGTCAAAGACCCGGTTGTCGTAATGCGTCATCAACGCGATTTGCACCACCATGACTTTCTTCGACCCGGTGATGTTGGTCATCAGGTCTTTTTCCATTTGCATGTAGTTTTTTTCGAACTTGGTGGCCTCCGGGGCCTCTTTTTTGGTTTTCTGTGGGGCTTCGTCTTTGGCCTTGGCTGCGGCGGCTTCTAATTCATCGACCTTGTCCATGGCGGCGATCTCGGCTTTTTTCTCGTAATAGCCCGAAAAATAAAGCGTGCCAAAGGCCACGCCAACGGCGATGACGATCACGCCCACCAAACCAAGGATGATCAGCAGTAAGGGCTTTTTCTTTTTCTCTTCGGCAGGTGCTTCTGCTGCGGGTGCTTCAGTGGCCATGTCAAACTCCTGTTGTAATGGGGTGATTAAGCGTAAATGTCCAGCAAGGCATTGCTGGTTGGGGTGGATCGTGGTGAGGCATCATCAACGGCCAAGCCGTTGGCTGATTCCCCGTTGCGAAAAGCTGGGTCCGATGGGCCCTGATTGTGCCTTTGGCCTTGTCCAGTTTGGGCCGAGGATGATTGTCCTTGACCAATGTTCACAGAAGCCTGTGACCAACCCAGGCCGTTCAATGCTTCGCGCAGGCGCGGA
>RFNL01000406.1 GCA_009927195.1 Betaproteobacteria bacterium
TCTTGATAGGCCTGCGCCATGTCGGTGCTGGCTGGGCTGGCCGCGGGTGCAGATGCTGCGCTGGGTGTGAGTGTTCGCAATCCCATGGGGGTGAAGGGGTTTCCATGGGTATCGCCCGCAGCCCCGCTCAGATCAATGGTCTCCAACACTTCACCGTCTTTGCTGCCCAAACGCTTGAGTTCGGCATTGGGCACAAATGCACTGAGCATGGCCAGCATGTTTTGGGTGCTCACATTGGGCGTTTGTGAATTCATGAGTGCGCTGACGGTCGCAGTGCTTTTGTCCAGTTCGTTGATTTGGATGTGTTGCGCGCCCATGCCCAGCAAGTCACCCACCGTTTTGGTTGTGGCGCTCGCATCATCGGGCGAAGTGGTATGGGCAACAAGGCCTGGTACCCAAGCGGCCAAGGTGGGGGCCGAAGTCGCCACTGGCAAACCGGTCAATGCGGCGTTGGCTGTGGCCACCGCGGCAGACCCAGGGCCTGTGGCATTGGCCGCTGTGAGCGCCCAATCGCCGTGGGCAGCGGCAGTTTGACCAAGTCCTGGCTGGGTTGAGGTCCCAAACAAGCGTTGAATCATTTGCTCGTCGAAACCCATGCTGCGCGCAAATTGCGCGTTGCTTTGGGGATCTGGCAAAGGTTCAGCGGCGGTGATGATTTGCAGTCGCTCACTGATTTGCAGGGTTTGCAAGCCTTGTGGAACCATTACCGACCAAGCGTTGTCGCTGCTGGGTGGACCAGAAGGGGCCGCGCTGGCGTCGACCGAGTCCAACGGGTCATCGCCGCTGGCTTCCTGGGTCTCAGTAGATATGGATGCCGATGCTGAGCCAGCGCTTTTCATGGTTGGCGAGGAGACGCCATGCGCATCCATCCCAGGCTTTTCTGCCTTTTCTGCCCGCTGATTGGCCGCAGGCGAATCTGGCCTTTGTTTCAAGTCGGTTTCGGAAGGATGGGTTGGCGTCTGGTCTGCATCAGCTTTGGCACGCGGGGCATGGGTGGGCGCGGTCACGAAACGCACATCCGGCCGATGTGGTGTCTCAGCGGCAAGCTGTTGCCGCTGCGGTGCCGGTTCAGATGCCATGTTTCTTGACTGGTTTTGACGCGTCAATCGGGCAAAGTGTTGTGCAAAGTCCTCGCGCATATGGCTTGCACCGCCCAAGGCGTTGGACAGTGCGCCACCCTGTGCAGGCGCAGTTGTGCTCACATTGTGCAAAGCACTGGCCAGGGTCGGGTTGACAGCGTTGGACATGGGCAGGTTCATATGGGCTTCAAGCCTCTCAAACAAGGATTTGGTATCACTAAGCAAGAATCGTGACTGGTGATAGTTTGCCGCTTTGTGGATGCAATATGCAATCTTTATGCCCAATCCGGGTCCGGCATGACCAGGGTCAAGATCGCCCCAACTGAGCGTGACCAGATTGGCACATCGATTGCTTAGTCCATGTTGTGTGGCCAATCGGAATTGGTCACAAAGAAACCTTAAGCAAACAAAAAACGAGTGATCAACGGTATGAGCACCTTCACACTGTCAACGATTCGACAGAACTTGTCCAAGTTTGACTACGCCGGTTTGGGAATTCCCGCACTGGTGTTGTTGATCATGGCCATGTTGGTCCTGCCTTTGCCGCCTCTTTTGTTGGACTTTTTATTTACTTTCAACATTGTTGCCAGCTTGGTCATCATCATGATCGCCATCAGCACCCGCAATCCTCTGGAATTTTCATCCTTTCCATCGGTGCTGCTGTTTGCCACCATGTTGCGCTTGGGCTTGAACGTCGCTTCGACCCGGGTGATCTTGGTCCACGGCCACGAAGGCCATGATTCGGCCGGCAAGGTGATCGCTGCCTTTGGTGAGTTTGTCATTGGCGG
>RFNL01000265.1 GCA_009927195.1 Betaproteobacteria bacterium
GCCCACATGGTCAGCTCCACTTGGTGACGGGCTTTGATCAAGGTGTGCAACCACACCTCGCCCAACAAGCGGCTTTGTGAGTGGATGTCCACGCTCAATGGCGGGGCTTCCTCGCCTTGCTGACGCGAGGGCCTTTGGAAGTGCAACTCCACGGGATCGGCATCGGCAAAGGGCAGCATCACACGCAGATTCAACTCCCCGCGATTTTGGTCAATCACCGATTGCACTTGCGCTGCCTCCAACTCATTCAAAGCCTTGTGCAAATCCTCGGACAGCCCATTGACCGAAGCGCCTGTGTCCTCCTCGCCCAGGCTGCTGAGCAACTGACGGATCAAGGAACGGGGCTCGTCCTCCACTTTTTGGCGTTGCGCCAACTGGTTTTCGACAGATTTGAAATAAGGGGCCAAAGCTTTTCGCAAACCCATGGGTTGCAACTGCCCCATGGACAAACCCAAGCCCGAAATGCGGGCCAGCAATTCCGATTGCTCCAAAGTCAGTTGGCTCAGTTGCGGTGAGTTCATGTCTATCATCTGCAGCAACTGCCGAAAAGCCGCAAATCCCGGTGGCTGAAACACCAAGGTATTGAGCCGATTGCTGGTTACGCTGGCAGCGGGTTCGACAGGTCCAGCAGGCAAACCGGACAGCATCTCGGCAGGCCCTTTTCCCGCCAAATTGAGCAGGGCCAAATTGGGTTTTTCTGCCACCGCGGGATCGGTGGGCGTTTGAATCAAAAAGCCCCAGCCCCCAGGGTTGGCAATGACGCGCAGAAAAGGCTTGTCCCCCTCTTTGAGCACCCATCCATTGGGCAGTTCAAATGAAAAGTCTTTCAACCACAACCGCACACGGCCATCTTTCTTTTCGACCAAGGCTTGAACCACTTGGCCGTCTTGCAAACCCAATTGCTCGGCCAAGGAGGTCTCGATCCAATGGGGACGCGAGTCCAATTGGACGGGCGTGGCGCGCAGTGCGCCCAGGACGCTTTCGGTACCCAACATGGCATGACCTCCGCTGTCGCCCCCAGGCGACGGGCATCAAGGATAGCGCACCCAGGATTTGCGGCGATCTTCGGTGTAATGACTGTTGCTTGCCGCTGGCGTTGCGGGTTCTGCAGGCGGCAATACCGCGGCCAACTGTTTTTGCACCAGTTCGCTGTGGTTGGGCAAAGTCAGCACCGCATTGGCCAATAAATACTTGTTGGATCCTTTGGCAAAAGCTTGAGGGTTTTGTTGGATCACTGCCTCGCGCAATATTTCGATGCGCAAAGGGCTATTGCCCATGTGCATGCGAATCACCTTGTCCAAGGTGTCACCTTCCCGCACGGTGTACTTGGCAGGTGCCGATGCCACGGCAGCGGGCGATACCGCCGCAGTGCTGGGCTCGGCCGCAAAAGTGAAATGGGGGGTGGTCAAGACACAGGCCAAGCCCAGGCCAATGCGGCTCAGGGAAAATTGAGATGGGGCAAACATGTTTTTCTCCTGAAAGTTCATGGGGTGTAGGGCACTGCCACCCACTGGCCTGCGCCCTTGGGTGCCACACCGGCAATGGTTTTGAGCTCGGCGCTGTAAGCATAAACCGCCAGCACTTCTGCCAAGACAACCCCCTCAAGGTTGCCAGGCTCCAAGATGCGGGATGGGATTTTTTGGCGATCTGCCACCACCAATACATCACCCAAACGCAAACCACTCAAGTGACCGGCATTGATGCGCAAAATTTTGGATGGGTCCAATTGGGCTTCAAATTGCGGCGGCACACAAGACAGCTGTGACTCCATGGCCCGGTTGAATATTTCCACCAACGCTTGAATTTGGGCACTGACCACCGGATCCAATCCGGCCACACTGCCCCCGCTCGGCGGCAAAGTAACCCAATGTTGCTGGCTGACAAACAAAGCGCGATCCTGCCGATGCGCCACTTCCCAGCGCGTGACATAGGTGGGAGAAGCGGGGGTGGATTGTGGGTCCAAAGCAACCACCACACTCAGGCGCCATGGCAAATTTTGCTCGCCTTGGGTGAGCAAGGCCTTGTCATAGGGGTTGGCATAAACCACTTTGTCGCTGACCCGCCAATGCGCCGACTGCGCTGTGCGATGGTGAATTTGCTGGCGCAATTCGCGGGCAATTTGCTGCGCCGGAAAGCGATGTGCGGCGCCCAAATAGGGAGAAATCGACACATCCAAGGTCACGTGGTGCCAAGGGCTGGCGCGCTCATGGCCCGAGCGCTCACAGTTTTTTGCAACCACCGCTTGCTTGTCTTTCATTTGAACTTTTTCGGCACCGCTGGGTGCAGGCTCGTTGAGCACACGCACACCACGCACCAACATGCCCGAGGTGAAACTGCTGCTCTCACGCAGGGCACCGGTGTGGTCAATCCACTGTGTGGTTTTCACCTCGGTGGGGCCATCCATGGCTGTTTGCAAAAGCGATTGCCGCAATGCAGCCAGTCTTTCCTCGGCGCTGATGTCCACCAATTGCAAGCGCTGCTGCGCGGCTTGAATCTGGGCAGCGCTTGTGCCCGTTTGCGCCCAAGTCGCAGCCATGGGCATCACACCCAACAAGGCAATCGTCCCTGCCAGTCGGCAAAGTGTGGTTTTCATGGTCTGTGCGTGGTGGGGGTCAAAGGTTTCTATCAACGGCTGCGTTGGGCCAATTGGCTCAAATACAAAGCTCGCAAATCCATCACCACTTGGCGGTCTAGTGACAAGGTGGTTTCATAAGTGTCTTCGCCCACAGGGGTGATGCTGACCAATTGGGCCCCATAGATCACGCCTTCCACACGGGCACGGAAGTTATCGTTGAGCACTGTCATATCGGCCACGGTGGTGGTGGCATCCAATTGCTGACCATAAACCTGTTCGGTCAAGGCGCGATAGGCATCTAGCTTGGATGCACGAATGGCCAGCAAGCGTTGCTGCGATGGGTTTTTGCTGTTTTGAATGCTGATCACCGAATAGCCGGTGGCCACAAAGGTTTCGCGTTTTTCCATCATGGGTGAAACCATTGATACCGGCGGTTTGGCGGCCACATCGGCGCTGCCCGGCGGGGTGTAGACCGTGGTGTCCACCTTCATCGGAAAGCCTTGGCAGGCTTGCAACAACACCACGCCACACAAAGAAAGAATGCTGGAAATACGTTTCATGGCCACGTCCTCTAGGTTTGAATATTCAGAGCTCCTCAGTCAGAAGAGCATTGCTAACTGGGTCCTCTCTCAGATCGGCACTAAGCAGGCAATCTTTACACCGCCGCCACTGCAATCATTCGGGCATCGAATACTTTTGTGGACTTGCGTGTTTGTTGCGAACGAACACAATGAAAACAATCTTTTATTTCACTCGATATGGCCACCCATTACATCGGTCACAGCGAAGCCGCCAATGCCTTGCGCGAGATGGTCTCAGCCGTGGCAGCTTCCAATGCCACCGTGCTCATCACGGGCGAAAGCGGTACGGGCAAAGAGGTTCTGGCCCGCATGCTGCATGAGCAATCGGACCGCGTTGGCGGGAACTTTGTGCCTATTAATTGCGGCGCTATTCCTGCAGAGTTAATGGAAAGTGAACTGTTTGGTCATCGCAAGGGGGCCTTCACCGGGGCGGTGGCCGATCGCATTGGTCGCTTCGAACTGGCCCATGGCGGCACCTTGTTTTTGGATGAAATTGGCGACATGTCCTTGGACATGCAGGTCAAGTTGTTGCGCGTCTTGCAAGAGCGCAGCGTGGACCCTGTGGGGTCAACGAGACAGGTTGAC
>RFNL01000186.1 GCA_009927195.1 Betaproteobacteria bacterium
TGTCTTGAAAGGGCTTCAGTGGCTCAATAACCCACGCGCTTGACGTCCACCAAATTGATGGTTTTACCGCCAGCGACTTGCAGCAACCAGGTGTTGTCGCCGGTGCCTGCATTGCTCACGCCAGTGACCACCGACATGGTGTTGACCGTGACCGGGCCAGTTTTGCCCAGGGCCGTGGCCTTGGCGACAAAACGGTACTTCCCATCGGGCAAGGGTGCGCCCGCGTTATCGGTGCCGTCCCAATTGATTGGGGCATCGCCCGCTGATTGCGGCCCATAGCTCATGGTTCTGACCACACGGCCTAAGTCATCGAGCACATCGACTTGCATGCCATCGGCGCCTGCGGGCAAAGAAACCATGGCATCCACTGATTGGCCGTTGGCATTGACCGCCCAACCATCGGGCACGGCCACTTTGCGACCGATCAAGGCGGCACCGGACATCATGCGGTCTGCCTGCATGTTGGCAACCATGGTGTCCATGCTGGTCTTCATGGCCGTGGTGGCTTCCAATTGAGAGAACTGCGCCAACTGGGCCACAAAGGCTTCGTTCTTGACCGGGTCCAATGGATTTTGGTTTTTCAATTGGGTGGTGAACAGAGTCAAGAACTGTTGTTGACCCATTTGCTCTTTGACCGGCGTGGCTTTTTGCTTGGCCTGGTAGTCTGAATATTTCACGATGCCATTGGGAAGCGCAGCGGCGGAGGTGGTGGCCATGGTGTGTGTCTTTCAAGTCAATCAGGCTTTGGTGATGTCGATCGTGCGCATCATCAATTGGCGCGCTGTGTTGATCACTTCAACGTTGTTTTGGTAGGAGCGTGATGCGGCCATCATTTCGACCATCTCTTGCATCTCGTTCACATTGGACAAATAGACAAACCCATTTTTATCGGCCATGGGGTGGCTGGGGTCGTACAAGCTGCGAATGGGGGTGGGGTCGTCCACGATCTGATCGACCTTCACACCACCTTGGTTGGGAAAGGCGCGGTTGGTCATCTCCTCGCTGACCAAGGCTTTGAACACCGGGCGTTTGGCGCGAAATGCATCGGCATCGCTGCCAGCCATGGTGGTGGCATTGGCCAAGTTGGATGCGGTGGTGTTGAGCCGAATGGTCTGCGCATTCAGTGCAGTGCCGGCGATGCCAAAAACGCTGTCAAGGCTTCTCATGGTTCATCACTCCCCTTTGAGGGCTTTGCGGATAGAGCCGATGCGGTTTTCCAAAAACTGCAAAGTTGCCTGGTAGTCGGAAGCGGCTTTACCGTACTGGGCTTGCTCGACGTTGATCTCAACCGTGTTGCCATCGAAAGAACTGTTAAAGGGCACCCGAAACCGCATGCCGTTGTCTGGCGCATCGGCCAAAGCCGCGTAATGTTTATCGTGGGTGGCGTTCAGGTATTCTTTGTTAACTTCTTTGAGCATGGCCTTGAAGTCAACATCCTGGGCTTTGTAATTGGGGGTGTCGGCGTTGGCAATATTGCGTGCCAATACCTCCATGCGCTGGCTCCTGACCTGCAGGGCTTTTTCATGGATACCAAACGCGTTTGAAAACAGATTCATCGCTGTTCCTTTGCCAACACATCACCGCTTTTGCGGTCCCGGCCCTCAAGCCAGAGAACCTCGTGTCGATATTTGCAAGAGTTGTGCCATGGGGTTTTGACACCGTCCTGGCCTTTTATCTGCTCAATTGCGGCAAAGCCTGTCCGCTGGGCAGGGGATGCGGCAATTTTTTGCCGTAAAGGCTTCAGCGGATTTCGTTATTGGCTTGGTAAGCACTGACCCGAATGGCTTGCGCGCGATTGGGCGCAGCCGCCGGGTTGCCCTCGGCTTTCAAGCCCAATCGGTCATTCGCGTTTTGGTGCAAGCCTTGCAAGATGGAGGCCCTGGTGATCGGTGCCTTGGTATCGCGATTGACATGTAAATAAGGGGCTTGCGGGCCCGCAATGTTCAAACCGACATCGGTGCGAGGTTCGCTGCGAGCGGCAGGGGTGAGCACGGTGAGGTACAAATCATCAAGACCTGCCGGGCCAAAATTCTTTAAACCGGTGTCGTCAAAGTATTTGCTCACCATGTCCAACTGTTGCAGCACACTGTGGCCCAGGATGGCGCGCGGGTTTTGCCCAAAGCCTGCGCTGGCCGCGCCACGGTCGGGGCCGTCACAGAATTGAATGATGCCGTGGCAACGGTTATTGGTTGACCGCGGATTCATGCCATCGCTTTCCATCAAGGTGAGGCGGGCAAAATCATCGGGCTTGAACTTGTGCTCTTTGGACAATTGCAAGATCTTGTCCATCACGGCCTGCTTTTCATTGGCCGGAATAAACCCTTTGCTGACCGCACGATCCAATGTTTTTTCCAACACCGGGTGGGCACTGACATTGCCACGCGACCCAATTGGACTTGGGCGGTGGCTGCCACAGCAGTTTGAGACGATGGACTGACCGAGGGCTTTGCCATGCCCGCCGCGTTTTGAAGGTCATTGGGGCTTGCATTCAAGGCCAGCTGCAAAGCCGACAGGTTGATGCGCTGGCCTGGGTAGATCAGGTTGGCATTGGCCAAGTTGTTGTTGCGGGCCACTTCTTGGGCCAGCCGCATGGACTCGGATTGGCTGATGTTTTTACCAGCCGCTGACATGAACTGGCGCACGATACCGCTCAAGGTGTCACCCGACTGGACCGAAACGCTGGCGGTTTGCGGGCCCAGAATGCTTGACGGGTTTCCGCCGGCCCCGATTTGTTGGGCCTGGGTCAATGCACGTTGAAACCCCGCGCCATTGGCCGCCCCCTGGGACTGAGCTCGCAACTGGGTTTGCAGATGATTTAGATTGATGTGAGAGGTTTTAACGAGAGCTTTTGGATCAATCGCAGTGTTCATGGCGCGCTCGGTAAGGGTTGATTGGGTCTGGCATCAAAGTTGCATTCAGGTGTTGTATCTTCAACAAATTGTCAAAAGTTCAACACCCTCCACCTGATACTTGCAAATGCTGTGCCCACCTACCACCCAACGCAAAGATGTTTTTAAAGCGCTGGCCCCACTGAATGTTCAGCGGGCTTGGCAGGCATCGTTTGCGATGATTTGCCTGTTGCCAGGCCTGTCCATGGCGCAAAGCGCTGGTCACGCCCAGTTGCAAGAAGGCGCCCGGGCATGGTTGGCCGCACAGCAGCGCATCAGCGCCGACGCTTTGCAAGCCACCCCCTTGGACCCACGGCTGCATATTCCCGCTTGCACCCAAAACATCCAGTATGACCTGCCCTTTGGCAACCGCCAGTCGGTACGGGCCCGTTGCGACCAACCATCCTGGCAACACTTCATCCAGGTCATGGCCCGACCGGATGCCACACCAGCGGCCCAGGCCAATACCGCAACAACGCCAGCACCCACTGTCGCCAAAGTCAATCCTGGCATGGTGATGCGGCCCGTTTTGGTGGCAAACCAAGCCATCAAGCGCGGCACACTCGTGTCGCCACAACAGTTCACCGTGGTTGAAATGGCCTTGCCGGCTGGCGAGAGCACTTACCTGAGCGATGCCAGTGGCTTGGTCCACATGGAATTGCAACGCGATTTGCCCGCCCAAACCCCATTGCGCAGTTACGACCTGAAAGCGGCTCAAATGGTGCGCCGTGGACAGCAAGTGATGGTGTCAGTTGGCGAGGGCAAAGGGTTTTTGATCACTTTGCGCGCCGAGGCCCAACAAGATGGTGTGATGGGTGAGCAAATTCGCTTGAAAAACACCGAGTCGGGCCGATCATTGACAGCAGTGATTACAGGCTTGAATGCGGCACGGGCTTTGTGAAAAAATGAACACCAATTCATTCTTTTCAGGCTTTACGTATTTATTCGCCATCGGCGTTCAAGTTTTCAAGCTTGGCACCGATAATTCGCATGACGTGGAAAGAATTGCCTTTCCCAGTTGAAGAAAGAGAGACCCTCATGTCTGATGCCATCAACAACCAAGCCCGACTGTCTCAGTCAAATGCTTCTATGCGCAGTGCCATTGAAAAAGCTGACAAAAAGCAAAGCGCCCAGTCTCAAGCTTTGCCTGAAGAGGTTGCGCCTGCCAAAGCCAAGGGCGCCAATGTGGACACTTTGTCTTTGAGCAATGTGGCTGAGCGTGTCAAGGAACAACCCAGTTTTGACCGCGCCAAGGTGGAGTCCATCAAGCAAGCTTTGCGTGAAGGCAACTACCCCTTGAACCCGCGCCGCATTGCCGAGAGTTTTGTCTCCCTGGAGAGAATGGTCCAAGGCTGATTCCCTTATGCTGGCCGAACAAGTGCTCGCTCCCGACGACATTCGTCACACCGAGGCCTTGTCTTTGGTTGACGAACTGGAGTCTTTGCTCGAAGCAGAATTTGATGCCTTGAAAGCGCAAGACTTGGACCGTTTTGAAGTCTTGCTGGAACAAAAAAACCAGGTGCTTGAGCGGCTCAGCCAACTCAGTGGCGTGCGCCAACCCGAAGATGCCGATCGCTTGGGTGTTGAATGGGACACTTTCAAGTCGCGCATGGTGACCTGTCGCGACATGCACCGCCGCAATGAAATTTTGATTGTCCGCAAACTCGACGCCATTCGAGGCACTTTGCAAAGCCTGGTGCTGGAAGACCCCGCCAGTTCGGTCGAGGTTTATGACCGCCTGGGCAAAATCAACCGGATGCGCCGGCGTCGCGGTTACAGCGACGCCTGAGGTGCAGGTTCCAATTTTTCATCGCCTGGCTCCATCCCCTTGAGCCAGTAAACCCACGACAAAATCACCGCCACGGCGGTATACATGTCTTGCGGGATTTCATCACCAACCTCCAAGCGTGACAACAAAGACAGCAATTGCGGGTCTTGCGACACAAACACCCCTTGCTTTTCGGCCTCGGCCAAAATCAGGCGCGCCAAATCACCATGCCCTTTGGCCGAGACACGCGGGGCTTTGTGTCGCCCATATTCAAGGGCAATGGCTTGGAAGCGGTTTCTCACCGTTGTGACCTCATGCCAACTCGTCCACCACCAAGCCCCGTTCAGGGGCTGTCCTGACCCGCTCCAAGCCCGGTCGGGGGGCGTTGTAGATTTGAAATTGCTGCAATTCCAAGCCGGCTGCCCCCAACTCCAAGACCAAATCGGTGGCATGCGCCCGGGCTTTTTTGACCACCTCCTCGCGCAAA
>RFNL01000293.1 GCA_009927195.1 Betaproteobacteria bacterium
GGGCAAACAAATGGCCATTGATGCCGACCTCAATGCCGGGATGATCGATCAAGCCACCGCCAAAAAACGGCGTGAAGAGCTTTCGCAAGAATCTGATTTCTTCGGTGCCATGGACGGTGCCTCTAAATTTGTCAGCGGAGATGCCATTGCCGGCTTGCTGATTTTGATCATCAACGTGGTGGGCGGCATGGCCATTGGCCTGATTCAACACGGATTGAGCGCCGGTGAAGCCGGTAAGTTGTATGTATTGCTGACCATTGGTGACGGCTTGGTCGCCCAAATCCCATCCCTGTTGTTGTCATTGGCCACAGCCATCATTGTGACCCGTGTCACCACCGCTGAATCCATGACCGAGCAAGCCTCCAGCCAATTGGCCAACCCCAGTGCTTTGTTCATTTCCTCGGGCATTTTGGCGGTCTTGGGTTTGGTGCCTGGCATGCCCCATTTGATGTTCATCACCTTGGCCGTGGCCACCGCCGGTTTGGGCCTGATGATTGTGCGCAACGAAGTCGATGCCGAGGTCAACCAAGAGGCTGTGGCCGAGGCTGAAGCCAATGCCGCTGGACCCAAAGAGCTGGATTGGGACGACGTGGACCAGGTCGACCTGATTGGATTGGAAATTGGCTATGGGCTTATCCCCTTGGTCAACCCCGAATCTGGGGGTGAGTTGATGGGCCGCGTCAAAGGTGTGCGTAAAAAATTGTCGGCTGAATTGGGCTTTTTGGTGCAACCGGTGCGCATCCGCGATGATCTCAACATCGACCCTGACAGCTACAACATCGTGCTCAAGGGTGTGGTGCGCGGCAAAGGCGACATCAAGGTTGGACGTGAGTTGGCCATCAACCCAGGCCAGGTGTATGGCGAATTGCCCGGCACCCCTACCCGCGAACCCGCCTTTGGTTTGGAAGCCGTATGGATCGAGCCCTCGCAGCGCGACCAAGCCCGCACTTTGGGGTACACCGTGGTCGATGCCAGTACTGCCATTTCAACCCATTTGAACAAAGTGCTGCGTGAAAATGCCTCCGATCTGCTCAGCCACGATGAGGTTCAGCAACTGCTGGACAAGCTCGCTGTGAAGTCTCCCAAATTGGTGGAAGAGTTGGTGCCTGGCAAGCTCTCTCTGGGCGTGCTGACCCGCACCTTGCAAAACCTGCTCAACGAATCGGTGTCCATCCGTGACATGCGCACCATCGCCGAGGCTCTGACCGAGGCCAGTGCACGCACCACCGATCCCGAGCAATTGGCCGCCATGGTCAGACCCAAACTCGGCCGCATGATCATGCAAGCTTTGGTCGACGAGAAAAACAACCTGTCTGTGATGACCTTGGAGCCCGGCTTGGAGCAGTTGTTGCACAACGTATTGCAACAAAGCCAGCCGGGACAACCTGTGGTCCTTGAGCCTGGATTGGCAGAAAGCTTGTTTGCCGCCATGCGCGACGGTGCTCGCGCTGTGGAAGAAGAGGGTCACCCCGCCGTTTTGGTGGTCTCACCAGTGATCCGCGGATGGTTGTCCAAAGCGGCGCGTTACCGAGTCAGCGATTTGACGGTGCTGTCATACAGCGAAATTCCGGATGATCAGCCGGTCAAAGTGATACATACGGTATCCGCCCAGGCCAAATGATTTTTGATTGAACACCAAAGTACCGAGAACAACCATGGAACTCAAACGAATCCTTGCCCGCGACGTCAAATCGGCCAATGAAAAAGCGGTCGCCTTGTACGGCAACGATGTGTTGATCATCTCCAGCTGTCAAGTGCGGGGTCAAACCGAATTGATCGTGGCGGTCGATATTGAGCCCATGCCAGCGGAGTTGGCTTTGCAAGCGGATGAGGCCACGCCCATCGTCAAGCCAATACCCAGCATGCAACAAGGACCTTTTGCTGAGTTGCTGGGGCAGTCGATGGATTTGAACCGGCGCAAAGAAATTCCCAGGCCCACAGAGAGCAAAGTTGCTGCAGTGATTGAAACCACTGCCAACACCAGTGACAGTGATACAGCCGAGCATGATCAGCGCGACTATTTGCGTGGGCGTGAAATCGTGGCCATGGTGCGCGATGAACTCTCCAATTTGCGCAAAGAATTCAAAATTGGTCAGCAAATGGCCATGTGGCAAGGCGGCGTGCCTTTGGCCCGTGGCTTGCTGCCCCTGCGCAATGCCCTCAACGAAGCCCCCATTCCGGCTGCTTTGCGTGCGTTGCTGATGGACAGCATCAAAGACCATGAAGAGATGGACAGTGCCATGGTGGAGATTCGCCGCCAGCTCTCGCATTCCTTGCAAGACATTGGCGCAGCAATACCCATTCAAGGTGTGCATGTGCTGGCAGGTCCTTCGGGGGCAGGCAAGACATTGATGGTTTCGCGACTGGCCAACCATGCGGCCATGGACCAGGGCTGCGATAAAGTGGCCATCATCAGTTATAACGATCAGCGCGCCGGCGCGTGGAACCAAACCCAGTTGCTCAGCGCTCAATCAGGGGTGGACTGCTTCAGGGCCAACAATGTGGCCACACTCAAGTTGCTGCTCGATGAACTCTCAGGGCGTTCATTGATCTTGATTGACACGCCTGGGGTTCAAATGAGCGAACGCATGGCTGACATTGGTTCGGTGTGCGAAAGCGCTCATTTCCACGTGGTCATCCCTGCCGATGCGTCAGCGGTCACCCTTCGCCGCCTGTGTGAGCAAAACACCCATCCCTGGGATGGTTTGATCCTGACCAAACTCGACGAATCATCGCAGCCCTGGGCACTGATTCAACTGCTCACCGAAGGCGCTCACCGTGTGTGTGCCGCCAGCCGCGGAGAGCGCAGCGGTGACTGGAACAAAATGACTTCAGCTTCAGAGTTGGTCGATATCGCCTTGCACAACCTCAACCTGCCAGCTGCATCCAAAGCCAATAACCCTGTGGGCGAGGTTCAACACACATTGGCCATGGCCGGTGCCCGATTGGCCCAAAAAATGGGCGCCACCCAACAGAGCAATCAGCATGGCCCAACTTAAAACAGAAGTCATTGGCATTGCCAGCGGCAAGGGCGGGGTGGGTAAAACCACCACCGCCATCAATTTGGCTGTGGCTCTTCAAATGATGGACAAGCGCGTGGTGCTGTTTGATGCCGACTTGGGGTTGGCCAATGCACAAATTGCATTGGGCGTGCGCTCTGAGTACAACCTGAGTCACTTTTTGGCCGGTGAAAAAACCTTGGTCGAAGTGATGGTGAAAACCCGCCAAGGCGTGAGCTTGATCCCTGGTGGATCTGGCATCCAGGAGTTGGCCGGTCTGAGCCATTTGCAGTCGGCCAGCATCGTCAATGCCTTCAGCAGCTTAACCCAGGAAATCGATTTCTTGATCGTTGACTTGGCGGCTGGCATTGCGCCATCGGTCATGACTTTTTTGGGCGCCTGTCAGCGACGCTTCATTGTGGTCAAGGACGATCCCTCCTCCATCGCCGATGCCTACGGCACCATCAAAGTGATGAGCCAAGAGATGCAGCTCGACGAAATCTACCTCATCCCCAATATGGTGGAGAGCCAGGCCGCTGGTTGGAAGCTGTACAACCGACTCAATGATGTCTGTGTGCGATTTTTAGGTCAGCCTGTGCAATACCTCACCTCTATCGAGTCAGACGAAATGGTTCTAACCGCATTGAAAAAGTACCAGTCGGTATTGGAGTTGGCACCTGGCACGGGTGCGTCAAGAGACTTCCGCCGTCTGGCTGATTTTTGTCAGCAACTGCGCCCTATTGATGCCTTGTCTGGTGGCATGCAGTTTTTCATGGAACGGTTGATTAAAAACAATCCGGAGGCCACATGAGAGCCCTATCCCCTGTTGAAATGTATCAACAATGTCAGCCCAAAGGCGACGAGTTGGTGTTGGCCCATTTGGGTTTGGTCAAGCGAGTGGCGATTCACTTGAAGGCACGTGTGCCAGCCTTCATGGAGCTCGATGAACTCATCCAGGTGGGCATGCTCGGCTTGCTCGAAGCGTCCAAAGCCTATGACCCCAGCAAAGGGGTGGAGTTTGAAAACTTCGCTCACAGCCGGGTGCGCGGCGCCATGCTCGATGAAGTTCGGCGTTTGTCGTTTTTGCCCCGCTCTGCAGTGGCCTTTAACAAAGAACACAACGAGGGCTTGCACGTGCTGGCCAGTGAATTGGGTCGCAACCCCACCGAGTCAGAAATTGCCGAATTCATGGGCAAAGACTTGGAGGAGTTTCAGCGCGAACGCGGCAAAGCCCGACGTTTTGAAACCTATTCGCTTGAAGTTGTCACCGAAGAGGTGATGGGCATTGCAGACGAAGCCTCGCACCAACCCGACGTGATGGTGGAAGAGGCTGAATTCATGGATGCGGTCACCGATGCCATCGCCGAATTGCCCGAGCGTGAGCAGATGGTCATGCAGTTGTATTACGTCGAAGAGCTCAATTTGAAAGAAATTGGCGAGGTCTTGGGGGTCAGCGAGTCACGCATCAGCCAAATTTTATCGGCGGTGGTGAAAAAGTTGCGTGGCAAATTGCAAGTTGAGCCCAATGGTGGCGGCATGATCAGGCGCGTGACAACATGAGCAGCTTTTTCCAACTTTTTTTAGCCTGGGGGGTATTGCTCCTGGTGATCCTGGTTTTGTACTTGATTGACAAGATCAACATCATTTACCAGCGTCACGCAGAGGAAGCGAAAGAACCCAGTTACAGCGATGGGCTGTTTGGCGACCTGGTCGGAAAAGCGTTGTGGGATGCCATGAGTGGCATTCCCTTGCCTGGGTTTGACCCGAAATTGGTGCAAGACCTCAAGCCCCATTACGAACCGGTGCTCAGGCAGCACATTGAACAAACCTTTTTGCAAGGGGTGAACGATCAGCGCGAGGGCAGACCGGGAGTGCCTGTCAACAACCGCACCATTCCAACGCCAAGGGGCAGCGTGGAGTCTTGGATGCCTTTGCACCACCTCTCCAGCCTTTACCAATGTGGTGTGGAACATGCCCAAAACAAGCCTGCGGATCGTTTGCGCATTCAGCAAACCCTCGATCAGGTGTGCGTCATGCTCTATGCCCGCACGGGCTTGGAATTGCAAGATCCCTTTTCACGCATATTGATGGAGCCCATCGACCCAGGTGCGCCTGTGACAGAAGCGTCGACTGAAGTACCCAGCGATGCTGCGGACCCCGCCGAATTGGCAGATGCGTCACCAGCTGTGGAACCAACGCCGGTCAGCGAAGCGGCGCAAGCCCTAGCCACTGAACAAGAGCCCGATGTCGCACAACCTGTGATCTTGGGGCAATCACTGCCTGCACAGGCCAAGCCGGTGCCTGCATGAAGATGCTGCCTGGCCCTGTCCCGGCTCAAGTTATGGCCATTGAGTCCGAATCTGCTTGCGTCACCCAACGAATTCAGGAGTAGATTCACATGCGAGCCAATCAAAAAGCCATTGCCGCCTATGGCGATGTCAAAGTCACCACAGGCGTGGCCTCGGCCAACGGCGTTCAGTTGATTCAAATGCTGTTTGACGGTCTGCTGGAAAGCTTGGCTGCGGCCAAAGGACACATTCAAAATGGTGCCATCGCCGAAAAAGGCAAAAGCATTGCCCGCGCCAGTCGGATTGTGATTGGCTTGCAGGGCGCCCTCGATTTCGAGCGTGGTGGCGATTTGGCCAATAACCTCAATGAGTTGTACGGTTATGTGACCCGCAGATTGCTGCATGTCAATGCCCGCAACGATTTGGAGGCTTTGGAAGAAATTTACGGTTTGATGAATGAAATTCGCTCTGCCTGGGAAGGCGTGCCCGATTTGATTCCTGCTACACCCCGCGCTGGGGCACTTTTGAACTGATAGAGTTGCCAGGCAATCAGGCCAAACGGCAAAAATATCAGTTAATCTCGCCCTTGCGTGGTTTGATGAGGTGCGTCACCCAGGATTTTCCTGGGTCGTGCCGCTTGTTTGGAGAGTTTGATGATTGCTATTGTTGGTTTGGTTGTGTTGATGATTTGTGTGTTCGGTGGTTTCATCATCGCCGGTGGATCCTTGGCACCCATCATCAAGGCCGCACCGTTTGAGATGTTCATCATTGGCGGCGCTGGCATTGGCGGCATGATCACCGGCAACAGCGGCGTGATTCTCAAAGGCGCTTTTGGTGGTTTTGGTCGTGTGATCAAAGGTCCCAAATACAAAAAAGAAGACTACCTGGCGGTCATGCTCTTGGTGGCCAAGATCATGAAAACCTTGAAGACCGAGGGCGCGGTGGCGCTGGAGGCGCACATTGAAAATCCCGAAGCCAGTGCGATCTTTGGCGAACACCCGCCCATCTTGCACGACCACGACTTGTTGGACCTGATTTGCAACACGGTGCGCTTGATGGTGGTGTCCTCCAGCAATTTGAGTCCGTATGCGGTTGAAGATGTGATGGATGCCGCCATCAAATTGCATCACCACAATGAATTGAAATATTCAGGTGCATTGGCCACCTTGGCGGGTGCCTTGCCCGCTCTGGGCATTGTGGCCTGCGTGTTGGGTGTGGTGAAGACCATGGGCGCAATTGACCAACCCCCTCCTGTTTTGGGTGGTTTGATTGGTTCTGCCTTGGTGGGTACCTTCCTGGGCGTGTTTTTGGCTTACGGCATTGTCGAGCCCTTTGCCTCGCGCTTCACCCAGGTGATTGACGAAGAAGGCGAAATGCCGAAAGTGGTCAAGCAAATCATCATCGGCACTTTGCATGGTCACCCCATGCCGTTGATCATTGAAGCGGCACGTGCTTGTGTGAGCCACCACAACCAACCAACTTTTGCTGAAGTCTTCGACGGCATGCGAGGCAAGTAATGGCCACCGAGGGAGAAGAAAAGCCCGAAGGAGAGGCCGCACCGGCAGAGTCGGCCGCTCCGGTCATCGTCATCAAAAAGGTGATGGACGATGGCCATGGCGGGGCCCATGGTGGTGCTTGGAAAATCGCGTTGGCCGACATGATGACGGCCATGATGGCCTTCTTTTTGTTGATGTGGTTGTTGGGCGCGTCCACCGACGATCAGCGCAAAAGCATTGCAGATTATTTCAAGCCGACCTCCCAAAGCTTGATTGCCATCGGTCAACTGGCCGGCTCAAATGGCATCTTGGGTGGCCGCTCCATCATCGACCCTGACGGATTTCCTTTCTCGGCCAAGCAAACCGCATTGCTCGAACGGCTCACACCGCGATCGGAGGGTGGTCCCAACCCAGACACCGAACCTGGCCCTGAAAACGAAAATGAAAATGCTGACCCCGACAAACTCACTCCAGAGCAAAAGAAAAAAATAGCCGCAGAGGCTGATCAGGCCAATTTCGATAAGCTTGAAAAAGAACTCATGCAAAAGTTGTCCGAAAACAAACGACTTGAAAACCTCAAAGAGCAGGTGTCCATCACCCGTGAAAAAGATGGATTGCGCATTGAAATCATTGACAAGGCCGACTTTGCCATGTTCCCCAGTGGTCAAGTGACGATGCAGGGCAAAGCCCAGGCGTTGATCAACGAGGTGGCCGCCTCGTTGGCCGATATGCCCAATAAGATTGCCATTCGAGGCCACACCGACGCGGTGCCGTTTCAAAATCCGGAAGGGCGCAACAATTGGTCTTTGTCGGCTGATCGGGCAGAGGCCACGCGCAAAATGCTGGAAAAAAATGGCATCAAAGAGAGCCGGTTTGCCAAGATTGAAGGTGTTGCAGACACCGATCCCTTCAATCCCAAAGACCCCCGCGATCCGCGCAACCGGCGCATGAGCATCACGGTGCAGTACCAAGACCCTTGACCTGGCTGCATTGCCACGAAAAAGCGGGCTTTCAGCCGTATTTCAGTTCGTACTTGTTGATCTTCTCGATCAAAGTGGTGCGTTGCAAGTTCAGTAACTTGGCGGTGCGCGATACATTGCCCTGGCTGCGCTGCAAGGCCTGCTCGATCATGCTGCGCTCAATATCGGCCAATCGTTCTTTCAGCGAGATGCCGTCGGGAGGCAACTGAGGAAGACCTTGCGCCAGCATGATGATGTTTTCTACTTCGCGGTCTTCCAGCGTGGGCTGTTCGTCCATCTCCAGCAAACCCTCGGGCAAGCCAAATGCATCGGTGGCCGGTGCAGACAAACTTTCCTTGGTTGCAGTGCAAGGCATGGGCGACAAGCTGGCGCGCAAAGCATGCAGTCCCTTGGGCAGCAGGGTGGCGGGTATGGTGCGCAAGTCCAACTCTTTGCCAGCATACAAGGTGCTGAAGCGATCCACCAAGTTGGACAACTCACGCACATTGCCCGGCCAGGCATAGTTTTGCAAGGCCTCCAAGAAATCCATGCGAAAACGCACAGGATTGGCGCCACGCACCGCAAATCTTTTGGCAAAGTGTTGCAACAACAAGGGCACATCGCTGGCCCGTTCGCGCAAAGATGGGGTGACCAGGGGAATCACATTCAACCGATAGTACAAATCTTCGCGGAAACGACCGGCAGAGATTTCTGCCTCCAAGTCCCGATGTGTGGCGGCAATGACACGCACATCGAT
>RFNL01000133.1 GCA_009927195.1 Betaproteobacteria bacterium
CGTTTCCGCCAGTTACTGAAAATCGTATTTTCTTCAATAAAATTAATGATTTACAGAAGTACGAAATATCATTTTCACCAAACGTTTTTGACCTCAGCATAGAACTTCGTGCATTTGCAGGGAGATGCGGTTGCACCATCGTCTCAAAGTTCGTTGATATGGGCATTTCGAGTGCAAACGGTCGCGCCATCCAGGTCTCAAGCAGGGCAGGCCGAGCAACATGAACGAAGGCTTGTGGTCTGCAATTCAACCTTTGCGTGAAAAGGAAATGGGTATCTAACGGTTGGCAAATGAATGTGGTGTAGGTATTGATAATGTTTATTCGGTGATTTAAACATCAGGAGTTAGCATGGAATTCTCAACATTTGTATATTTGTTTATCTTACTTTTGGTAATTGTTGCCTTGTGGTTATCCATAAACATAGTCCCACAATCACAGAACTGGGTCATTGAAAGTCTTGGCAAATACAGCAGAACTTTGAATGCTGGGTTTCAACTAACCATTCCTTTCCTGGAAGTAGTCAGATTCAAAGTATCTGCACAAGAGACTCAGTTACCACCTGATCCCATAAATGCAATCACTCATGACAATGTTTCGATTTCTGTTCAACTTGCAATTCTGTATCGCATCATTGATCCGTCAAGAACCATGTATCGCATACAAAATCTTGAACTAGGCATTAAAACAATCATTAACGGAACAGTCAGAAGTGTTATCGGTAAAACTGACTTAGATGGTGTTCAATCTAACCGCAAGCACATTGCTGATGAAATTGAAACTGAATTACAGCATGTTGCAACAGAATGGGGGATCAAACTAACAAGAGTTGAAGTCACTGAAGTTGAGGTTGATGAAGCAACGAAGCAAGCCATGCAAATTCAACTCAATGCAGAACGTGTTCGAAGAGGAACTGTCACTGAGGCGGAAGGTAAAAAGCAAGCGGCGCAACTAAGGGCAGATGCAGAGCTTTATACGGCACAAAAAAAAGCAGAGGCGACTAAAGTTCTTGCAGATGCAGAGGCATATGCCGTCAATGCGGTTTCTAAAGCAATTGCAAACGGTGGAACAAGTGCAGTTGAATTTGAGATCAGAAAAATTCAAGCAGCAGCCGTGAAAGAGCTTGCACAAGGCAACAACACCAAGTTAATCATGCTACCCAGCGATGTGTTGTCTTCATTGAGTGGCACACTTGGAAAATTTATTGAAAAAATATGAACATGGAGTTCTATCAAATCTCAATAGTTATTGGCATCTCTTTCTTCATCATTGAGATGTTCACTCTGACATACATCTTCCTGGGAACGGGCATAGCATCTTTTGCAGTTGCAATTGTTCAATACTTGTTTGATGGTCTGAGCTTTAATCGAGATTTGATGATTTTTTCAATTGTTTCCTTAATGGTAATCCTGGCAAGCAGAAAGATTTTCAAACGCAAGTCGGATCAAAGCATCGCAGGCGAAGAGGATGTAAATCAGTATTGAGGAAAGCTTTGTCCATCAAGGTGGTTGCTTGGTCATCAAAAAATCAGGCAGGTCAATCCATGCCCCCTGATTCACCATGCATTTGCATGTCTAAAGATTCATGATGGTCACAGCACGGGCGTTCAGGTAAGCATCCATGGCCTCTGGGCCGCCTTCTGATCCGTAGCCCGAATCTTTGATGCCACCAAAAGGCATTTCAGCCGATGGCAATGCGGGCATGTTCACCCACAACATGCCCACCTCGACCCGGCGGGACAAAAGGTCGGCGTTTTTCAGCGAACGGGTGAATGCATAACCGGCCAGGCCAAAGGCCAAGCGATTGGCTTCCGCAATCGCCTCGTCCAGGGTGTTGAAACTGCGGATGGCCGCCATGGGGCCGAAGGGCTCATCGTTGAACACTTTGGCTTGAAGAGGTACATCGGTCAAGATGGTGGGTTGCCAGAAATTGCCTTGGGTGCCAATGCGCTCACCACCCAGCGCCAACTGGGCACCTTGCTGGAGGGCATCAGCGGTGAAATCGGCCATGGCAGCCACCCGGCGGGGGTTGGCCAGGGGGCCCATGGTGGTGCCTTCGGCCGCACCGTTGCCCACTTTAAGGCCCTCGGAGTACTTGACCAATTCGGCCGTGAATGCATTTTTGATGCTCTCGTGCACCAAGAAACGGGTGGGGGCAATGCAAACCTGACCGGCATTGCGGAATTTGGCGGCTCCAGCAGACTTCACCGCCAGGGCGATATCGGCATCCTCGGCCACGATCACTGGGGCATGACCGCCCAATTCCATGGTGACGCGTTTCATGTGCTGGCCAGCCAGCGCAGCCAGCTGTTTGCCCACCGGGGTGGAGCCGGTGAAAGTGATTTTGCGGATGATGGGGTGGGGAATGAGGTAGTTGGAAATTTCTGCCGGGGTGCCGTACACCAAGCCCAGAACACCAGCAGGGATGCCCGCATCGGCAAACGCACGGATCAGCGCCGCTGGGGCTGCCGGTGTTTCCTCGGGGGCTTTGACAATCATCGAGCAACCCGAGGCCAAAGCCGCCGCCATTTTGCGCACCACTTGGTTGATGGGGAAGTTCCACGGCGTAAAGGCCGCCACAGGGCCCACCGGGTCCTTGATCACCATTTGGCGCGCTGACAGGTTAAAGCGCGAGGGCACGATGCGGCCATAGACGCGCATGCCTTCGTCGGCGAACCATTCGATGATGTCGGCAGCGGCCATGGCTTCGATCTTGGCTTCCCCCAATGGCTTGCCTTGTTCTTGGGTCAGCACGGAGGCAATGTCAGCGGCACGCTCGCGCATCAAAGCAGCGGCTTTGCGCATGACTTTGTTGCGTTCAATGGGCAAAGTGTCGCGCCAGATTTCAAACCCTTTTTGAGCGGCCAGCAACGCGCGGTCCAGATCGGCGATGCGGGCATGCGCCACCCGGCCAATTTCTTGGCCGCTGGCAGGGTTAAATACGGCCAGCGATTGGCCAGCAGCGGCATCGCACCATTGGCCATCGATGAACAGTTGGGTATTGGGATAAGTCATATGGGTTCCTGATTGGGCAAGGTATTTTCCGTCAAAGGCCGGGCATGAAAGGCACACACCACGCGCACAGCCATGATTTTGAGCTTAAAGCGGCACAATATGGTTTGAATGGCAACGACAAAGGCGCCCCATGAAACGCAGCACAGACCGCTTTCTCACCACCCACACGGGCAGCTTGCCGCGCCCGGATGACCTGATTCAAATGATGTTTGCCAAAGAAAGTGGAGTGCCTGTGGAACCAAAGGCCTTGCAGCAGCGCATCGCCCAGGCGGTCGTTGAGGTGGTGGCCTTGCAGGCCAAAGCCGGTGTGGATTTGGTCAACGACGGCGAGATGAGCAAGCCGAGTTACGCCACCTATATCAAAGACCGGTTGGGTGGTTTTGGGGGCACGGGCAACAGCTTTGTTTATCAGGACTTGGCGGATTTCCCGGTGTTGGAGCGCAAGGTATTTGGCGACCCCGGCCGATCGCGCCGCAAAACGCCCGCTTGCAATGCCCCCATCACCTTGGAGGATGGCCAGGCTGCGTTGACCGATGCCAGCAACTTGAAGGCCGCATTTGACCAGGTGTCGCACCAGGCCTGTGCCCAGGAAATGTTCATGAGCGCAGCCTCTCCGGGTGTGGTGTCTTTGTTCTTTCGCAACGACCACTACAAAGACCATGAAACCTACTTGTACGCGATTGCCGATGTCATGCGCCACGAATACGAAGCGGTGGCCAAGGCGGGCATCGTGTTGCAAATTGATTGCCCCGATCTGGCCATGGGGCGGCACATCCAATATGCCGATTTACCCCTGCCAGAGTTTCGCAAACGCGCCCATATGCATGTGGAGGCCTTGAACCATGCGTTGGCCAATATCCCGGCCGATCAACTGCGCATGCATGTTTGCTGGGGCAACTATGAGGGGCCGCACCATTGCGATGTAGATTTTTCGTCCATCATCGACATTGTGTTCAAGGCCAAGCCGCATGCCATTTCTTTTGAAGCGGCCAATCCGCGCCATGCCCATGAGTGGACCTTGTTCGAAAGCGTCAAATTGCCCGATGGAAAGGTGCTCATCCCGGGTGTGCTCGAGTCCAAAACCAATTTCATCGAGCATCCAGAGCTGATTGCTCAGCGCATTGCCCGCTATGCCCATTTGGTGGGCCGTGAAAACGTGGTGGCGGGCAGTGACTGTGGCTATGGCACCTGGGTGGGGCAGGCCGCGGTTGACCCGGATGTGGTGTGGGCCAAACTTGCGGCCATGGCCGAAGGTGCCCGCATTGCCAGCAAGCAGTTTTGGAAATAGTTTTCATTGATCCAGGTTGCAATGCATCGCATGCCAGACAGCAATCAGTTCAAATTGGCCGGTGTGATGGGCATGCCCATCATTCAATCGCGCTCGCCCATCATTCACAACCATTGGATTGGCGTGCACCAACTGAAGGCCGCTTATGGCCATTTACCGGTGCAAATCGACCAAGTCGAGGCCGCTGTGCGTGGCTTGGCTGCATTGGGGATGGCCGGATGCAACATCACCTTGCCCCACAAGGTCAAGGCCATGACCTTGATGGACCATTTGTCGCCCATGGCCCAGCGTGTGGGCGCCATCAATTGCATCGTGGTGCAAGCCGACGGCAGTTTGCATGGGCACAACCACGATGGGTATGGCTACATCCAAAGTTTGAAAGACGAAAAACCCGATTGGCGGGCCGATACAGGTCCCATCACCATCTTGGGGGCGGGTGGTGCTGCCCGTGCGGTGATCTTCAGCCTGATCGATGCAGGCGCGCGAGATATTCGTTTGCTCAACCGCAGCCGCGACAAAGCCGAGCAATTGGCCGCGCTCAACCCCAGCCTGGTGCAAGTGCATGAATGGTCCGAGCGCCACGCGGCCCTGGGCGGCGCGGCCATGTTGGTCAACACCACCAGCCAGGGCATGTACGACCAAGCCGCCCTGGACCTCCAACTCGATGATCTCCCTTTGTCCGCCATGGTCAGTGACTTGATATATGTGCCTTTGGAAACACCTTTGGTGAAGGCGGCCAAAGCCCGAGGCCACATGGCGCTCAATGGCTTGGGCATGTTGCTCAACCAGGCTGTGCCTGCCTTTGAGGCATGGTTTGGCATCAAGCCGGTGATCGATGCGGTCCTGCGTCAAAAAATACTGGCCACTTTCAATTGATGGTTGTGAATGGATTTTTTTCACGGAGGTGACGAGATGCGCTTGCGTGCCTGTTTGGCTGGGTGTATCGCGTTTTGTGCGCAAATTTCAATCCATGTCAAGGCGGACGCGCCGACATGGAGCTTAGGTGTTTATGCCGGTCAATACCACGACACCGAACCGGCTGGTTTTTTGATGGGTCGCAGCCAATTTCAAAACCAATATCTGTTGGCACTGACCGCCAGCAAAACCGTGTGGCGTTCACCAGATTGGCCCCTGGCGCTAGAGATCGACGGCATGGTGGGCCAACAATGGGGGCAGGCCTTATTGAGCGAGGTGGCAGTGGCACCGGTGCTGCGTATCAGTGGTTGGCCGGGTCGGGATGCATGGCCAATGGACCTGCGATTGGCCCCATTGGGGGTTTCCTACACCAGCAGTGTGAGTCCCTTGGAGCGTGGGCCCAATGGCATGGGCAGCCAAACACTTAACTTTTTAATGGTTGAAGCGGCAGTACCTTGGGGCATGAAAGAGCGGCATGAATTTTTTGCCCGCTTGCACCACCGGTGCACCATTTATGACCTGATCAACAACCATGGGGCAAATGGAGAGGACTTCTTTGCCCTGGGTTGGCGACGCAGGTTCTGAGCAGTGCTGGCTTCAGGCCTTGGGGGACAGTTTGAGAATCCAGGACTGGAACGCTTGCATTTGGGTTTCGAGCATCTTCACCGTGGCCTCATCATTGAGCGCGCCATCTGCGCCAAACTTGTTTTGGGCCATGCCGATGAAGATTTCAGGGCGTTGAAGCACCAGCGCCTCCAAGCCGCCGCTGAGCACTTTGCGCAGGTCATACTGGCTGCGCGCACCACCCAAGGGGCCGCCGGTGGCCGACATAATGGCCACGGGTTTGTGCTTGAAGGGGGCAGGGTCCATGCGTGACCACCAGTCGATGGCGTTTTTCAACACACCGGAGTAAGAGAAGTTGTACTCGGGGCTGGCGATCAGTACGCCATCGGCTTTGAGAATGGCCTGGGCCAAGGTTTGCACCGCATCTGGGAAACCGGCGTTTTGCACATCTTGGTTGTACAGAGGCACATCTTTGATGGACAAAATCTCCAATTGCATGCCAGACGGCATGGCTTTGGCGGCAGCTTCCAAGGCGAAGTGGTTGATGGATTTTTGACGCAAGCTGCCGCAAATGCCAATGATGTTCATGGTGTGAAACTCCGAAAAAAATGTATGGGTGATGCTTTCCGCACAAGGCAGCCCAACAGGATAGCACTTGTCAAAGTGAATCAGTGGCCTAGGTGTTAATCCGATGGGGATTTGGGCCTGCATGTGCCAAACTGAGAGACTCGCTGGGGCCTTGTTCAGTGGGCATGCAGTTCACCAAGCCCCAGAGCCCAAGTTAAGGTAGTTTCACCCATGAAATTGTGCAGATTCAACGGCGGTCGTCTTGGCGTGGTTGAGGGCGAACAGGTGATTGATGTATCCGTGGTTTTGGATGCTTTGCCCACCATGCGATACCCCTTTCCCAAGCACGACGTGCTGATTGCCCAACTTGATGCGCTGCGACCCGCGATCGAGCAAGCCGCGCGAACTGGTCAACAGCATGCCGTCACTGCGGTGCATTACGACCCGCCAGTGGCCAACCCCGGAAAAATCATTGGCGCCCCCATCAACTACAAAGCACATGCCCAAGAAAGCGCCGAAGACAAAAACATTGGCCATGGTCGCGTCATCACTTCCATTGGCGACTGGGGCTTGTTTCTCAAAGCAGGAACCTCTTTGATCGGGGTGAGCGATGAGATCGTGTTGCGATTTCCGCAGCGGCGCAACGATCACGAAGTCGAGCTGGCGGTCGTCATTGGAAAAACCTGCCGCCAAGTCAAATCCGCTGATGCCATGGACCATGTGGCGGGTTACAGTTTGTCGCTGGACATGACCTTGCGCGGACCGGAATTTCAATGTTTCCGCAAGTCCATCGACAGTTATGCGGTGCTAGGCCCTTGGTTGGTGACCGCTGATGAGTTGCCCGACCCGAGCCAACTCAACTTGTGGCTGCATGTCAATGGCCAGACGCGCCAAAACGCCAACACCCGTGATTTGATTTTTGATGTGCCCCGATTGATCGAATTTGCCTCCTCCTTCTATACCTTGCAGCCGGGTGACGTGATCATGACCGGCACCCCAGAGGGGGTGGGTCCAGTGGTGCCAGGCGACTGGATTGAAGCGGGTGTGCAAGGTCTGGGCACCTTGGCCATGCGCGTAGCTCCCCAATACGCCTGAATTTAGGAAAGTTCAGGCCGTTTTCCAGAATCCATTTTTGAACCGGAGGCATCAAATGATTCGTACCCATCTGCTTTGGACCCGCCGCGCATTGCAAGCCGCTTTGCTCAGTGCCAGTGTGTTCGCCATGCCTGTGTGGGCGCAAAACACCATCAAAATCGGCATGATCACCGACCGGGTTGGGCCAGCCAAACCCTATGCAGAGCCGGTGGCGGCAGGGGCGACGTACGCGGTCAAAGAGATCAACGCGCGTGGCGGCATCTTGGGCCGTCAAATTGAGTTGTTGGTGGAAGACGATCAAGGCCGTGCAGATATTTCTGCCACAGCAGCGCGCAAATTGGTGGATGCCGGAGTGGTGTTCATTTTGTCGGTCTCTCTTTCAACGGCCACACAGCAAGCGCAAACGGTCACCCTGGAGACCAAAACCCCCCACCTCACCCCCTCCAATGGCGGAGACACATTGACCACCCAGGTCAACAACCCCAACTTTTGGCAAACAGGCCCATTGGGTTCGACCCAAATTGCCACGCTGTTGTCTTATGCAGGCAATCGCAATTACAAACGCGTGGCTTTGATCACAGAAAACTCAGACCTGGGCCAACTCACCAATCGCTTTTTCAAGGCTGGTTTGGAAAAGGCAGGCATTCAAATCGTGGCCGAGGAAATGGTCCCGCGCGGATCCACATCGGCTGATGCGCAAATGCAAAAAATCCGTGCAGCCAACCCCGAGGCTTTGTTCATGACCGGTGTGGTCACCCCAGAGAACGCCTTGATCCTGCGCAGTTACCGCCAATTGGGCATGAAGATGCCCATCTTGGGCAACTACAACTTGTCGGTACCGGTTTACTCCAACGTGGCCAAGGGTTTGATGGATGGTGTCACCTTTGTGGATGCATTTGACCCCAACAAGGCCGAGACCAAGCGCTTCATTGAGGCTTACAAGAAAGACGTGGGCACCGAGCCCTACAACCTCAATGGCTATGGCTATGACGGTGTGATGTTGGTGGCCGATGCGATTCGCCGTGCGGGCGGCGTGGACAAAGACAAGGTGCGCGAAGCCATGCAAGCAACCAAAGGCTTTGTGGGTGTGATGGGTGCGGTGGGCTCCACCTACGGTTTTGCCGAGGGCAAGCGCACAGGTTTTGACACCAATGGCATGGTGGTGCGTGTTTACGAAGGGGACAAGCAGGGCAAGGTGGTTCACGTCGGCACCAAGTGAAATGGGTCTTGGCCACACATGAACGATTTTTTTGAGTTGGTGGTGGGGGCCACGGCCAGTGGCTGTATTTACGGATTGGTGGCATTGTCGTATTTGCTGATCACGCGACCCACTGGCATCATCAACTTCGCAGTCGGTGAGTGGGCCATGATGGCCGCATTTGCCGGTGTGGTCATGCTCAACGATTGGAATTGGCCTTACCCGGTGGGCATGGCGATCATGGTGGTGATGATGTTTGCGCTCGGTTGGTTGACCGAGCGGCTGACCGTGCGCCCTCTGGTCGAAAAAGGAGCCCCCCCTTTGGCCCCCATCTTGTCTTTGTTGGGCATGCTGGTGGTTTTTCGCGAAAGCATCTCCATAGGTTTTGGGCCTGACCCACAACCTGTGCCCGCTGCCTTCGGCTTTGGTCGCTTGGAGTTGGGTTGGCTGGCCGGCTCCTACCAAAGTTTTTTCACCATTGCCCTGACCCTGACGGTGTTTGCAGCGGCTTGGTTTTTTTTCGAGCGAACTTTGCACGGTAAGTCTTTTGAGGCTGTGGCGATTGACCGGCGTGCTGCCGCATGGATGGGCATCCATCTGGGCCGTGTGACGGCCATTTCTTTTGCCATGGGTGCGGTGGTGGCGGGCGTTGCCGGTGTGCTGGCCGCACCCAATGTATCGGCCCACTACCTGATGGGCATGCCCTTGGCCATCCAGGGCTTTACCGCCTTGGTGATTGGTGGGGTGGGGCGGGTGGAGGGCGCTTTGCTGGGTGGATTGATCCTGGCTTTTGTCGAGCAAATGACGGTGCGTTACGCACCTGTGCCGCCTGGGCTGGCCATGGGGGTGCCGTTGTTGTTGTTGATTTTGTTTTTGCTGGTGCGGCCCAAGGGCTTGTTGACAGCACGAGAGGGCCGCACATGAGGCGATCCTGGCCATGGTGGGCGGCATTGGTGCTGTTATCGGCCTTGGCCTTTGGATTGGGGTCTTACCAGAACGATGTGTACCGCAAACTGCTGCTGTGGATCACCTTGGCCCTGGGCTACAACTTCCTATTTGGCATTGCCGGTCAAGTCGCTTTTTCGCATTTCAGCTTTTATGGGCTGGGTGCCTACAGCGTGGTCATAGGCATCACTTACCTGGGCTGGCCCTTGCCTTTGGCCCTGTTGGCTTCGATGGTTTTTTGTGTCGCGGTCGCTTGGGCGGTGGCCTATCCTTCCACCCGCTTGGAGGGCTTTTACTTGGCCTTGGCCACCTTGGCCTTTGCCCAACTGTTCATTGTCGTGCTCAACGAAGGCGGGCAAATCACAGGTGGCACCGGCGGCTTGGCCAATTACCGATTGCCCGACGTGGGGGGATACCGCATCCAAGGACCTGCCTATACGGTGGTCATTGTGGCGCTCATGCTGTTCACCTTTGCCGTCTTGTGGCGGTTGGACCGATCCCACTTTGGGCGCGCCTGCCGGGCCGCGCGTGACAACCCGGAGGCGGCTGCGGCCATGGGCGTGGATGTGCGCCGCACCCGCATCCTGGCTTACACGATCACCAGCACCTTGGCGGGCTTGGCGGGCATGGTCTATGCGTTTGTGGACAACACCGTCAATCCCAGCATATTTGGTCTGGAAAATGTGTTCTTGTTGCTGTTCATGATCATCATCGGCGGCATTGGTCGCGCGGCAGGGGCCGTGGTCGGTGCGGTATTGCTTTTTCTGCTGCCTTTTGTGCTCTCTCCATGGATCGGTCATCATCACGCCCTGGTGTTTGGTTGGGTGATGGTGTTGGTGGTGTTGTTCCAACCCAAGGGCCTGATGGGCCTGTGGGACCAGGCACAGCACTGGGGCCGCAAGCAGTCTCCGCAGCCAGCGGTCCAGGGGCCAACGCATGGCTGATGCCCAGCCTTTGCTTCAGGTGAAGGGGTTGACACGCCGCTTTGGTGGCCTGTTGGCCGTCTCTGCACTGGACATGTCGGTGCATCGGGGTGAAATACTGGGCTTGATCGGGCCCAACGGCGCGGGCAAAAGCACCACCTTTGCCATGATGGCCGGGGCCATTGAGCCAACTGCGGGTGAAATGTATTTTGAAGGTCAATCCCTGAACGGTTTGCCCACCCATGCATTTGCTGCCCGGGGCATTGTGCGCACTTTTCAGCACAACAAACCTTTCGACAGCATGAGCCTCCAAGAAAACGTGATGGTGGGCATGCACAGCCAAGTCCCCCTGTCCCTGTGGCAAGTGGTGCTGGGCACAGCAAAAGCCCGCGCCTTTGAAAAACACGTGCATGAGAAGGCCTTGCATTGGATAGATTTTGTGGGATTGGGCGAATATGCCAAAGCCGATGTCCATACCCTGTCATTTGGCCAGGGCCGTTTGCTTGAAATTGCCCGTGGTTTGGCCGCACAACCCAAGTTGATGCTGTTTGACGAGCCAGCCGCAGGCCTCACCGCCACCGAATGCCTGCGCCTGGCCGACATCATCCGTGGCATCGCAGCCCAGGGCATTGCAGTCTTGTTGATCGAGCACGACATGGCTTTTTTGATGGCCTTGGCCCATCGGGTGGTGGTGCTGAACTTTGGTGGAAAAATCGCAGAAGGCAGCCCCGCCCAGGTGCAAGCCGAGCCAGCGGTGGTCGCCGCTTACTTGGGGCAGTTAAAGGTGCCGCATGCTTGAGTTGATCCATGTCAATGCCAGTTACCACTCGGCACCGGTGGTGCAAGGTGTATCTATGCGCGTTGAAACCGGCGAAACGGTGGCCTTGATCGGGCCCAATGGCGCGGGCAAATCCACCCTGTTGGGCGCCATATCGGGCACGGTGCCCCAGCGGCATGGGCAGGTCTTGCTCGATGGGGTGGATCTGATGCCACTGTACAGCCACGACATCGTGGCCCTGGGCGTGGTGCAAGTGCCCGAGGGCCGCCATGTTTTCGCGCCCATGACGGTGCAAGACAATTTGTTGCTGGGCTCAGTGGCTCTAAAGGACCGTCAGCGATCATTGCAAGACCGCTTTGATGCCGTCTATGCCTTATTCCCCCGTTTGGCTGAGCGTCGCTTGCAATTGGCAGGCACCTTATCGGGCGGGGAGCAGCAAATGGTGGCGATTGGCCGGGCCATGATGTCCAAGCCCAAGGTTTTGTTGCTCGATGAGCCTTTCTTGGGCTTGGCCCCAAAGGTGGTGGAGGAGATCCGCCAGGCCCTCAATACCCTGCGTGGCGAAGGTCTGACCCTGATCTTGGTCGAGCAAAAACTCGACATTGCCTTGCCCTTCACCCGCCGAACCCATGTGATGATCAAGGGCCAGTTGGTCTTGGTCGAAAACAGCACTGACTTGATGAACAGCCCCGATTTGGGGCAACTGTATTTCCGACTTTCACAACCCGCATCCGTATGACAGGAGCCCCTATGACCACAGCCCTTCGCGCCTCTCACCTGTTGCCACCAGCCACCCGTGGCATTCACCACCTGGCCCTCAATACCGACGACATGAAGTCCACGGTGGATTTTTATACCCGGGTCTTGGGGATGCCCTTGGTGCATGCCCTGCGTGTACCACCTGGTGTGGGAGTGGGGCCGGGCAACCGTGGGAACCCCCCGTTTGAAAACCTGCGCCACTATTTTTTTGATGCCGGCGGCGACACGCTGGTGGCCTTTTTTGAAATGCCCAAAGGGGCCAAACAAATCGGCGACCGCGATGCCTTGGCAGGCATGCAGCACTGCTCTTTCACCACCAGCAAATCCCAGTTCGATGTGTTGCACCAGCGCCTCAAAGACGAGGGCGTGTCCCTGATCGGCCCAGTGTTTGTGGGCGCACAAACCTGGTCCTTGTACTTTTTTGACCCCAACGGCATTCGCTTGGAGCTGTCCTGGCAGGAGCACGATGGCGATGATGTGCGGGTGGTCCAGCGCTGGACCCAAACCCAGGCCGAGGCACTCGAGGAGTTGAAAACCCTTCCGGTTGACGAGGCATGGCTGTCTTCTGTCACCGCCCATTTGCCCGCTGCCCGCTGACGCCGAGACCTGGCCATGGACCACTTCACTCCCATCCGCGGATTGCACCATTTCGCCTACCGCTGCCGCGATGCCGAAGAAACTCGCCGCTTTTACGAGGACTTGCTGGGCTTGCCGTTGACCCACATCGTGCGCGCCGACACCATTCCCAGCACGGGCGAACACTGTCCTTATGTGCATTTGTTTTTTGAAATGACCGACGGCAGTTCCGTGGCTTTTTTTGATTTGGGCGACCACATCGCCAGCGAGCCTTCACCCAACACGCCGCGTTGGGTCAACCATTTGGCCTTGAGGGTCGATTCAGTGGATGCGGTGCACACCGCCTTGGCGCGCCTGCGCGCAGCTGGATTGGATGTGATTGGCCCCGTTGACCACGATGGTTTTGTGGTGTCGATTTATTTCTTTGATCCCAATGGCATTCGTTTGGAATTGACCACGGTCACGGCCAGTGACCAGCAGTTGAAGGCATATCGCCAAGAGGCCAGGGCCAAGCTCGATGCCTGGACGGTCGAAAAAGCCCAGCGCCCAGTCGC
>RFNL01000127.1 GCA_009927195.1 Betaproteobacteria bacterium
CCGACCCGGTGGAGAGGTGCGGATCGAGGACATGCGCCAAGCCTACTGGGACCGGCGCTTCAATGGCGCCAGACGCGTCTCTGCCGAACCTGTGGCCAGCGATGACAACAAGTCCAAGCGCTGAGGCCCTCGCCGTTTGCGTTGTGGCCGCCCCAGGGCGGTTTTTTCATGTGTAATTCGGCCTGAAACCTGATCACCCAAGGATCCACCATGACCGACCCCCTGTTGATCGCCAAAAACAAAAGTGCCACCTGCTGGCTCATGCCCCAACTGACCAACCGGCATGGCCTGATCACCGGTGCCACCGGTTCGGGCAAAACCGTGACCTTGCAAACCATGGCTCAAAGCCTCTCGCGCATTGGCGTACCGGTCTTCATGGCCGACGTGAAGGGCGACCTGACCGGTTTGAGCCAACCAGGCCAATTGACCGAGAAAATGGCCAGCGTTTTGAAAGAGCGGGGCCTGGAGTTGCCCGCATTTGCCGCCTGCCCCACCACCTTGTGGGACGTGTTGGGTGAACAAGGCCACCCGGTGCGCGCCACCGTCAGCGACATGGGTCCGCTGCTGCTGGGTCGCATGCTCAATCTCAATGACACCCAAGAAGGGGTCCTCAACCTGGTGTTCAAAATCGCCGATGACCGCGGTCTGCTGCTGCTGGACCTGAAAGACCTGCGTGCCATGCTGCAACACGTGGGCGATAACGCCAAGCAATTCACCACCGAGTACGGCAACGTCAGCGCAGCCAGCATTGGGGCAATCCAGCGCGGCTTGATGCAGATCGAGCAGCAAGGCGGGGACAAGTTCTTTGGCGAACCCATGCTCGACATCCAAGACTTCATGCAAACCGATATCCAAGGCCAGGGCATGGTCAACATTTTGGCCGCCGACAAACTGATGAACTCGCCGCGCCTGTACGCCACTTTTTTGCTGTGGATGCTCTCCGAGTTATTTGAAAAACTGCCCGAGATTGGCGACCCTGACAAACCCAAGTTGGTGTTCTTTTTTGACGAGGCCCATTTGCTGTTCAACGAAGCGCCCAAAGCCTTGATCGAGCGCATTGAAAGGGTGGTGCGCTTGGTGCGCTCCAAGGGAGTGGGCGTTTTTTTTGTCACCCAAAACCCGCTCGACATCCCCGACAGCGTGTTGGCCCAACTGGGCAACCGGGTGCAACATGTGCTGCGCGCGTTCACCCCGCGTGACCAAAAAGCCGTGGCCGCCACGGCCCAAACCATGCGCCCGAAAAAAGGCTTGGACATCGAAGCGGCCATCACCGATTTGGCGGTCGGCGAAGCCTTGGTCAGTTTGCTCGATGCCAAGGGCCGCCCCAGCGAGACCGAGCGCGTGTTTGTGCTGCCACCAGGCAGCCAACTCGGCCCCATCACAACCGCCAGCGCCAGGCATTGTTGGCAAACTCGCTGGTGGTCGGCATTTACGAAAAAACCGTGGACCGCGAGTCGGCCTATGAGTTGCTTAAAGGTCGGGCGATCTCCACCGACGACACCAAGCCAGCCCCTGGCCAGGCGGCGAACAAGCCCATCGAATCGGCCAGCGAGGGATTGATGGGCAGCGTGAACGATTTGTTGTTTGGTACCAATGGCCCTCGAGGGGGCCACCACGACGGGGTGGCGCAAATGGTCATCAAGAGCGCGGTGCGCACCATAGGCTCGACCATCGGTCGTGAAATCGTGCGTGGCGTGCTCGGGGGTTTGATCGGTGGTGCCGGAGGCAAAGAGCGGCGGCGCTGAGCCCGGCGGTGCGCGATAACCCATCAACGCTGGCGCAAGGCCAGCAGATGCTGGGCAAACTCCACAAACCCTGCCCCGGCGCGCGCGTTGGTGACCCAACCCGGTCGGTGCTCCAAGCGATCCCAGGCATCGCGCACATTGGCCACCCCCACACTGTAGGGCAACGCGCCAAACATGGGGGCGTCGTTGGGAGAGTCGCCTATGAACAAAATCTGCTCCTTCGCCCTCCCCCAATCCAAACCATAGCGCTCGGCCAACATGGTTCTGGCCATGCCCAACTTGTCCCAATCGCCCCACCAAGCATTGACATGGATGGAACTGACCTTGGCGGTCATGCCCGCGCTGTGCATGATGGCCACGATGCGGTCTACCTCTGGCGCAGGCAGTGGCGGCACATCTTCGCAAAAATCAATCGCCAAGTCATACCAGCGACAAAACTGATCGCTGGCCACCCCGCTGCCAGGCACCTCGTGCAAGATGCGATCGCGCATGGCCGCCAAGCGCTGGGCCACCTGAGATCGGTCCACATCCTGGGACCAGTGGCGACTGCGCAAGACCTGGTGGTCCGGGTCGTGCCAAAGGTAGAAAGCGCCGTTTTCGCCAATCACCCCGTCGACGGGCCAGGTGCGCGCAATCAGATCGCACCAACCCGCTGGGCGACCCGTTACCGGAATCACCCGCAAACCCACTTGCCGCAAATCAGCCAGGGCCTGGTAAGCCGCTGGCAAAAGCCGTCCTTGCGTGGTCAAGGTGTCGTCGATATCGGTCAACACGGTGTGGACCGCACGGGCCAGTGCGGGTGGAAAGTCCTGCCAGGGCTTCATGGCGAACAAACTGTGGGCATCGCATCGGTAAGGGAATGCATGCTGAGATTGTGCCCAAGCCGGATCAACCGGTCTTCATGGTCGAACCACAGATGCTGACAAGACACGATCAAGTTTCTGAATGTTAGGAGCAACACGGGTTTAACCCATA
>RFNL01000389.1 GCA_009927195.1 Betaproteobacteria bacterium
CAAGTGGTGCTGCAAGCCCGCTTCAAAGTGCAACACTTGCTTGACCTCGATGTCGTCCAAATAGCCTTTGTTCACCGAATACAGCGTGGCGGCCATCAAGCTGATGGGCAGCGGGCTGTACTGGGCTTGTTTCAACAATTCGGTCACACGGGCACCACGGTCGAGTTGCTTACGGGTGGCTTCGTCCAAATCGGATGCGAACTGCGCGAACGCGGCCAATTCACGGTACTGCGCCAAGTCGGTGCGGATACCGCCCGACAGGCTTTTGACCAATTTGGTTTGCGCCGCTCCGCCCACGCGGGAAACGGAAATACCCGCGTTGATGGCGGGACGGATACCGGCGTTGAACAAGGAGGTTTCCAAGAAAATTTGACCGTCGGTGATGGAAATCACGTTGGTGGGCACGAAAGCCGACACGTCACCCGCTTGGGTTTCGATGATGGGCAGTGCGGTCAAAGAACCTGTTTTACCCTTGACTTCGCCTTTGGTGAAGTGTTCGACATAGTCGGCGTTGACACGCGCGGCACGCTCGAGCAAGCGGCTGTGCAAATAAAACACGTCGCCGGGATAGGCTTCGCGGCCTGGTGGGCGACGCAACAGCAAAGACACTTGGCGGTAAGCCACGGCCTGCTTGGACAAATCGTCGTACACGATCAGGGCATCTTGACCGCGATCGCGGAAGTACTCGCCCATGGTGCAGCCCGAGTAGGCAGACACATACTGCATGGCCGCTGATTCAGAGGCCGTCGCAGCGACCACGATGGTGTAGTCCATGGCACCCGCTTGCTCGAGTGCGCGCACCACGTTTTTGATGGACGATGCTTTTTGACCGATGGCCACGTAAATACAGGTCATGTGTTGACCTTTTTGATTGATGATGGCGTCAATCGCGACAGCGGTTTTACCGGTCTGACGGTCACCAATGATCAATTCGCGCTGGCCACGGCCCACAGGCACCATGGAGTCGATGGACTTCAAGCCGGTTTGCATGGGTTGGTCCACGGATTGACGTGCGATCACCCCAGGCGCCACTTTTTCAATCACGTCGGTCATCTTGGCGTTGATCGGGCCTTTGCCGTCAATGGGTTGACCCAAGGCGTTGACCACACGGCCAATCAATTCGGGGCCCACGGGCACTTCCAAAATACGGCCGGTGCACTTGACCGTGTCGCCTTCAGAGATGTGCTCGTATTCACCCAAAATCACCGCACCCACGGAGTCACGCTCCAGGTTCAGCGCCAGGCCAAAGGTGTTGTTGGGAAATTCCAGCATCTCGCCTTGCATCACATCGGACAAACCGTGGATGCGGCAAATACCATCTGTGACCGAGATCACGGTGCCTTGGTTGCGCACGTTGGCATTGCCCGTCGAGCCCTCGAT
>RFNL01000134.1 GCA_009927195.1 Betaproteobacteria bacterium
GGGCTGGCGTGGTGCACCACCATGCGCCAGCCTTGTGCCGTTCGGTGATACACATTGGTGGCGGTCACATAAGCCTCGCGTGGACCCTCTGGGGTGAGGATGCGGATGGTTTCGATCAGGCTGTGCACCGCACTGGTGAGCGATTCAAGCTTGCGCAAACGCTTGGGTTGGGCTTGTATGGTCCCGTTGGCAAACATGCTTTCAAAGGTGGCGCGAATGGCCACAGCACCGATCAAACGCGGCCCGCCGGGGTGCACACACACGATGTCATCTTCGTCAGACCAGCAGTTCATCAAGCGCTCAATATCGCCGCTTTGCAAAGCCTCGTAAAAAACATGCTCGATTTCGTCGGCGCTGCCGCCCAATGCGGCCGCACGCAATTTGTCTTTAGCCATGGGGCCATTGTGCCCCGATTGCAAGGCCCACAAAAAACCCCGGCACTGGGCCAGGGTCGCGGGGCTTGGACATTGCCGAGGAACTCACTTCTTGCCGCGGTACTTTCGCAACGCGGCCAGTTGGGCTGCAAACACCAATAGCTCAGACTGTGCAGCGGCCATGTCGACTTTGGACTTGGCATTGCGCAGATTTTCTTCGGCGGCTTTTTTGGCGGCGTTGGCACGCTCTTCGTCCAAGTCTTTGCCGCGCACGGCGGTGTCTGACAAGACCGTGACCGCATCGGGCTGGACTTCCAAAATGCCGCCCGCCACGAACACAAATTCTTGTTCGCCATCGGGTTTGTGGATGCGCACTGATCCGGCTTTGATGCGCGAGATCAGGGGCGTGTGGCGGGGGTAGATGCCCAATTCGCCGACCTCGCCAGGCAAAGCCACAAAGGTGGCCTCACCCGAATAGATCAACTCTTCGGCGCTGACCACATCAACTTGCATGGTTTTCATGAGGCTTCCTTGTCAGATGCTGAGCACGGCGCCCGCATCAAACCTTTTTGGCTTTTTCAATGGCTTCGTCGATGGTGCCCACCATGTAGAACGCTTGTTCTGGCATGTGGTCGCATTCACCCGCCACGATCATTTTGAAACCACGGATGGTCTCCGCCAAGGTGACGTACTTGCCAGGGGAGCCGGTGAACACCTCGGCCACGTGGAAGGGTTGGCTCAAGAAACGCTGGATCTTGCGAGCGCGGGCCACGGCCAATTTGTCTTCAGGCGCCAATTCGTCCATGCCCAAGATCGCGATGATGTCGCGCAATTCCTTGTAGCGCTGCAAAGTACCTTGCACGGCACGGGCGGTTTCGTAGTGGTCGTTGCCCACCACCAAGGGGTCAAGCTGACGGCTGGTGGAGTCCAAAGGATCCACCGCAGGGTAGATGCCCAGCGACGCGATGTCACGGGACAACACGACGGTGGAGTCCAAGTGGGCAAAGGTGGTGGCAGGAGAGGGGTCGGTCAAGTCGTCGGCCGGCACATAAACGGCTTGGATGGAGGTGATCGAACCCACTTTGGTGGAGGTGATGCGCTCTTGCAAGCGACCCATTTCTTCGGCCAGGGTGGGTTGGTAACCCACCGCAGAAGGCATGCGGCCCAACAAGGCGGACACTTCGGTACCGGCCAAGGTGTAACGGTAGATGTTGTCCACGAAGAACAACACGTCTTTGCCTTCGTCACGGAAGGATTCGGCAATGGTCAAGCCGGTCAAGGCCACGCGCAAACGGTTGCCAGGAGGCTCGTTCATCTGACCGTAAACCATGGATACCTTGGAGTCCTCGAGCTTTTGCAGGTTGACCACACCGGAGTCGGCCATCTCGTGATAGAAGTCGTTGCCTTCACGGGTGCGCTCACCCACACCGGCGAACACGGACAAACCGCTGTGCGCTTTGGCGATGTTGTTGATGAGTTCCATCATGTTCACGGTTTTGCCCACACCGGCGCCACCGAACAAGCCCACCTTACCGCCTTTGGCGAAGGGGCAGACCAAGTCAATCACCTTGATGCCGGTTTCCAGCAATTCTTGTGACGGGCTGAGCTCGTCGTAAGCAGGCGCTTTGCGGTGGATGGAAGCGGTTTGGGTTTGGTCCACCGGGCCGCGCTCGTCGATGGGCGTGCCCAGCACGTCCATGATGCGACCCAAGGTGGCTTTGCCCACGGGCACGGTGATGGCTGCACCGGTGTTGGTGACCATCAGGCCTCGGCGCAAACCGTCAGGAGCTGCCCAAAGCAATGGTGCGCACAATACCGTCGCCCAATTGCTGTTGCACTTCCAAGGTCAAGGCCGAGCCTTCGAGTTTGAGCGCGTCGTAAATGCTGGGCATGTGATCGCGAGGAAACTCCACGTCCACCACTGCGCCAATACATTGCACGATTTTTCCTTGAATACCTGCGTGGGTCATTGCCTGAGCCATGTTGATTTGCTCCAAAAATAGATAGGGTTACACCGCCGCCGCACCGGCCACGATTTCGGACAATTCCTTCGTGATCGCTGCTTGACGGGTTTTGTTGTAAACGAGTTTGAGTTCGCTAATGACGTTACCGGCATTGTCGGTGGCAGCTTTCATGGCCACCATGCGAGCAGATTGCTCTGAGGCCATGTTCTCGGCCACCGCTTGATAGACCAAGGACTCGATATATAACTCGAGCAAATCGTCAATTACCGCAGGTGCATCGGGCTCGTACAAATAGTCCCAGCCAAAACTGCCCGCCGACTTGGTCTCAGCACGCATTTTTTCACTGGACAAAGGCAGCAGCTGCTCAATGACCGCTTCTTGCTTCATGGTGTTGATGAACTTGGTGTAGCAAAGGTAAACCGCGTCGAGCTTGCCTTCGGTGTAAGCATCGAGCATGACCTTGACCGGCCCAATCAATTTTTCCAAATGCGGGGTATCGCCGATTTGGGTCACATGGGCCAACACGGGAGCACCCACACGGTTCAAAAAACCCAAGCCTTTGTTGCCAATGGCAATCGTTTGCGGCGTTGCGCCCGCAGCTTGCGCTTCTTTGAACTTGTGGGTCAAAGCACGCAAAAGGTTGGTGTTCATACCACCGCAGAGACCTTTGTCAGTGGTGACCACCACAAAGCCGGTGGACTTGGCCGAATGCACTTTCATGAAGGGGTGCACATATTCAGGATTTGCCTGACCCAAATGGGTGGCGATGTTGCGCACCTTTTCGCTGTAAGGCCTGGCCGCACGCATGCGGTCTTGCGCTTTGCGCATTTTGGACGCCGCC
>RFNL01000193.1 GCA_009927195.1 Betaproteobacteria bacterium
CGACCCTTGGCTTCGGAGGCCAATACTCTATCCACTGAGCTACAGCCGCATTTTGAAAATCAGGCATTGTAGGTGGGTGCAGTCCGAATCTGAATGAAACCATGCAAAGCGCCCACCATAGAGTGGTCACCTTGGTTCTGACAGTCATCGCCAATGCAGGCCAACTGTATAATTCTGGATGTAATTGCGCGTCTCATCACAGGACATTTCCACATGAGTGACAACCACCCAGAAGATCACACTGGCCCCATCAAAACCCCGAGTCAATTGCTGATGACGGTTGGTTTGTCTTTCATTGCACCCGTGTTCATCATCATTGGCTTGGTGTACTTTGTAACCACCCAAAACAAGCCTTCTGCGGGTGCCGACAACTCGGGGCAAGCCGTTGCCGCTCGTTTGCAAAAAGTTGGCACCGTCGAAATTCGCGATGCCAACCGCGAGTTGAAATCGGGTGAAGAGGTTTACAAAGCCCAATGCACGGCTTGTCATTCGGTGGGTGCTGCGGGTGCACCCAAATTTGCCGATGCTGGCGCTTGGGGTGCGCGCATCAAAACGGGTTACGAGAGTTTGCTCAATTCGGCCCTGAAGGGCAAGGGCGCAATGGGTGCCCAAGGCGGCGGAGACTTCGAAGACTTGGAAATCGGGCGCGCAGTGGTGTACATGGCGAATGCGGCCGGTGCGAAATTTGCCGAGCCCAAAAAACCCGAAGCCGCTAAATAATCACTGGGCAACACCGAACCCAGGCTCTTCGGTGCCTTTTGGTTTGCAACCGCCCCCTTACATTCCGGTATGGGCCATGGTTTGTGGACTGCGCTGATAGCCAAATTGCCGGGGTAAATCCGTGCTGAGGCATTCCTGAGGCTTCCAAATGCCTGCCTCAATGCAATGGGCAGCCCAGGCCACATCATGGCTTTGCAGCAACCCAAATCCCAATTCGCTACTCAAATAGACCTTGCCTTGCTCATCCACCCAGCAACTTTGCACCTGAGCGGCCAACCCGGTGTGGGTGCGCACCGTGCCATCGGCGTCCACCCGCCAAACCCAGGGGGTGGCCTCCAACTCCACAAACACTTGTTGGGGGCCATTTTGAAAATACCAGCGGCCCTGTGGGTCGGCCATGTAATTGCGCCCGATGTACTCTATGAGTTTTTCATGCCGCAGTTGTGAACCCTTGCTGTGGACAAAATCACCCATGGCTTGGGTGCGCTCGTCGCGCATGAACCAATGCCCTCGCGCATCCAAGCCCAGCCATCCAAAACAAGCGGGAACGTTGGGCCACTTGGACATGGCTTGTTTGACGATCTCGTCCATCAGGGGTTGAGCCTCCACCATTGCATGAGGCATTCTGGCAAAGCCTGGAGATGTCCTGGCGGTGCGCCTTTTAAAAAACCGACATGCCCTCCGGTCTGTGTGTGGCACAGCACCACCGACGCACTGACTTGATCGGCCTGTGGCCAACTGTGGGACGGCACAAACGGGTCGTTACGTGCATGAATGATGAGGCTGGGGCAAACAATCTCTCGCAGCCGGGGCTTGGCCGAGGCGCGATGCCAATAATCTTCGGTATCGCGAAATCCGTGCAATGGGGCTGTGAAGACGTTGTCAAACGCATACAAGGTGCGCGACTGTTGCATTTGCGCCAAATCGAACAAGCCAGGGTAGCGTTGCCACATCAGCGCAGCGCGTTTTTTCATGCTGCGCAAAAACATGGGTGTGTAAGTCCAGCGGTTCAAGCCCGTGCCCATGGCATGGCCACTGGCGGCCAAGTCGACGGGGGCACACACGGCGGCCAGTGCACCAACCACTTTGCTGGCATGCCGCCCCGCTTCCTGGGCCCAGCGCAACAAGGCGTTGCCGCCAAGTGAAACGCCGGACACATACAGCCTGGGAAAGTTCACCCTCAGGCGGCGCAATATCCAGTCGATCTCTTCATGATCGCCGGAGTGATAGGCCCTGGGCAACCGATTGATTTCACCGCCGCAGCCCCGAAAATGCGGCACGACCACATGCCACCCGGCTCGGCGGGCCATTTGGGCACAACTGCGGATGTAGTGGCTGCGCGAAGAGCCTTCCAATCCATGGAACATCACCCAACATGCTTGGCCGGGTTCGCCCGACCAGGTGTCCACATCGATGAAGTCACCGTCCGGTGTGTCCCAACGTTCGCGTTGCCAGTCCATGTCAGGCCCGGTGTCAGACCATAAGGCCGAGACGCTGGTTTGCACATGACCACCGAGCGCCCACCATGGCGCTTGGTAGGCCCAATTCAATGGAGCACCTGTGGCGGATCCTCGATTTCAGCCGGTTCGCCTTCGCGCCCA
>RFNL01000198.1 GCA_009927195.1 Betaproteobacteria bacterium
CGCATGGAGTGGATGGAGCACACGCCCCCGTTTTACACCTCGGTGGACATACGCAATGCAGGTTTCAAACTCGCCCCGGTGGACACCAACCTTTACCCTGGCGGCTGGAACAACCTCACCCCCGAAATGTTGCCCCTGGCGGTGCAAGCGGCCATGGCCGCCATCGAGAAAATTTGCCCCGAAGCGCGCAACCTGTTGCTCATCCCTGAGAACCACACGCGCAACACCTTTTACTTGAGCAATGTGGCCCAGCTGGCGCGCATCTTCAATATGGCGGGTTTGAATGTGCGCATCGGCTCGATCAACCCCGAGATCAAAGAGGACACAGTCATTGATTTGCCCAACGGTGAAACGGTCAAACTCGAACCCGTCATTCGCAGCAAAACCCGCTTGGGCCTGAAAGACTTTGACCCATGTACGATTTTGCTCAACAACGACTTGAGCGCTGGTATTCCCGGTATTTTGGAAGACTTGCACGAACAGTTTTTGCTGCCCCCGCTGCATGCGGGCTGGTGTGTGCGGCGCAAAAGCCAGCACTTTGCCTGTTACGAGGAGGCTGCCAAGCGCTTTGGCAAATTGCTGGGCATAGACCCCTGGTTGATCAACCCCATGTTCAACCAGTGTGGCGAAGTCGATTTCAACGAAAGCGCAGGCTTGGAGTGTTTGCGCAGCAATGTGGACATCTTGTTGACCAAAATCAGACGCAAGTTCAAAGAGTACGGCATCAATGAAAAGCCGTTTGTGGTGGTCAAAGCCGACAATGGGACTTACGGCATGGGCATCATGACAGTGCGCGATGTCAAAGACCTGGAGGCGCTCAACCGCAAAACCCGCAACAAGATGAGCGTCATCAAAGACGGTCAATCGGTCAATGAGGTCATCATCCAAGAAGGCGTGCTCACCAATGAGCGCATCAACGCCGCCGTTGCCGAGCCGGTGATCTATATGATGGACCGCTATGTGGTGGGCGGCTTCTACCGTGTCCATGCCGAGCGCGGCGTGGACGAAAACTTGAATGCACCCGGGTCGAGCTTTGTGCCCCTGGCCTTTGAGCAAAGCGCCCACATGCCCCAACCTGGCCTCAAGGCCGGGGCCAGTGTGCCCAACCGCTTCTACATGTATGGTGTGATCGGTCGTTTGGCCATGTTGGCGGCCAGTTACGAGCTCGAAACCACCGACCCTGACGCAGAAATTTACGACTAAGGCAGTAGTTGATGACATTTAGAGTCGTCAGACGGACAAAAAGCCGTTTGAACGGCTGAGAAACTCGCATAATGCCGACCTTGCTGGCCTTTGCGCGAATCTTTCATGCAACATCAAAAATCTTCTCTGGCTACCCTGACCCTGGGCGCCATCGGTGTGGTCTACGGTGACATTGGCACCAGTGTCTTGTATGCGGTCAAAGAGGTTTTTGGATCAGGCCATGTGGCTTTCACGCCCGACAACGTATATGGCATTTTGTCCATCTTTTTTTGGACGCTGACCATCATTGTTTCGCTCAAATACGTGACGTTGGTGCTGCGCGCTGACAACAACGGCGAGGGCGGGTTGGTGGCCATGTTGGCGCTGGCTTCGCAGTCGGTCAAGGACAGGCCTCAACTGCGCCGGGTCTTGCTGGTGGTGGGCATTTTTGGCACCTGTTTGTTTTACGGCGACGGGGTGATCACCCCGGCCATCTCGGTGCTGTCGGCGGTGGAGGGCCTGGAGGTGATTTCACCAGCCTTCACCAAGTACGTGGTACCGCTGACCTTGTTGATCTTGTTTGGCTTGTTTGCGGTTCAAAAACATGGCACCAGTGGCATCGGCAAACTGTTTGGTCCCATCACCTTGGTCTGGTTCTTCACGATTGCGTTGCTGGGGCTTTATCACATCGCCACCGAGCCCATGATTTTGTGGGCCCTCAGTCCGCACCATGCCATCCGCTTTATTTGGAACGACCCGGGCACCACGTTCATCATCTTGGGCGCGGTGGTGTTGTGCGTGACCGGTGGCGAGGCGCTGTATGCCGACATGGGCCACTTTGGCAAAAAACCGATCCGCCTGGCCTGGTTCTCGGTGGTCATGCCCGCGCTGACCCTGAATTATTTTGGCCAGGGTGCCTTGCTGCTCAACAACCCTGAAGCAGTGAAAAACCCCTTCTTCATCATGGCCCCGGATTGGTTGCTATTTCCCCTGGTGATCTTGGCCACCGCCGCGACCGTGATTGCCTCGCAAGCCTTGATCTCGGGGGCATTCAGCGTGACCAAGCAGGTGATTCAGTTGGGTTTTGTGCCGCGTTTGCAGGTGATGCACACGAGCGTGCGAGACACGGGTCAAATCTACATTCCCTTCGTCAACTGGGGATTGTTTGTGGCGATTGTGTTGGCGGTGGCTTTGTTCAAGTCGTCGAGCAATTTGGCCGCTGCCTACGGCATTGCGGTTTGCACCGACATGCTGATCACCACCGTGCTGACGTTTTTTGTCATCCGCTTCAGCTGGAAGTACCCCCTGTGGCTGTGCGTTGCTGCAACCAGTTTCTTCTTTATGGTAGACTTGGCGTTTTGGGCCTCCAACTTGCTGAAATTGTTCGAAGGTGGCTGGTTTCCCCTGGTGATTGGCGCACTGATTTTGTTGCTCATGCTGACCTGGCGCGATGGCCGCGAACTGCTCAGCAGCAAATTGCGCGACGACGCCATCGATTTGCGATCCTTTTTGGACTCGGTGTTCACAGCACCGCCTGCTCGGGTGTCGGGCACAGCGGTTTTTTTAACCGCTGACCCTGGTGTGG
>RFNL01000074.1 GCA_009927195.1 Betaproteobacteria bacterium
CCAACACCAACAATGTCGAAAAAGTGGTGGTGGATGAGTCCACCATTGACGAACACAAACCCCCCTTGCTGGTCTACCGAGAGGCAGCCAAAAAGGCCTGAACCCCCCAAGCGCGGTTGAATTGCAGCGCTTACTCCTGAGGCTTAGACCCAAATGTCTGGACAAACACCTTTGCCGCCCGTGGCGATTGAACTGCCTTTGTTGCCATTGCGCGACGTGGTCGTGTTCCCGCACATGGTCATTCCCTTGTTCGTTGGACGGCCCAAAAGCATCAAGGCCTTGGAATTGTCCATGGCCGCTGAGCGTCGCATCATGTTGGTGGCACAAAAAGCGGCAGCCAAAGATGAACCCGTTGTCAGCGACATGTTCAGTGTAGGTTGCGTGGCTTCCATTTTGCAAATGCTCAAGTTGCCAGATGGCACGGTCAAGGTTCTGGTGGAGGGTTTGCAGCGTGCGGCGGTCAACCATGTGGAAGATGGAGAGACCCATTTCACGGCTCAACTCACCCCCATACAGGTTTTGCCCTTGTCGGCCAAGGACAGCGAGGTCGAAGCATTGCGCCGCGCGGTCATGCAACAGTTTGATCAATACGTCAAGCTGAACAAGAAAATACCGCCGGAGATATTGACCTCCATTTCCAGCATTGACGATCCTGGCCGTTTGGCCGACACCATCGCCGCCCATTTGCCCCTCAAGCTGGAAAACAAGCAAGTGGTGCTGGACCTGTCCGAGGTCAAATCACGCCTGGAAAATCTCTACGAACAGTTGGAGCGTGAAGTCGACATCCTGAATGTGGACAAGCGCATCCGTGGTCGTGTCAAGCGCCAGATGGAAAAAAACCAGCGCGACTTCTACCTCAATGAGCAGGTCAAGGCGATTCAAAAGGAACTCGGCGAGGGTGAAGATGGCGCTGACATCGAAGAGATAGAAAAAAAAATCAAGTCGGCCAAGATGCCAGCCGAAGCCCGAAAAAAAGCCGATGGCGAATTGAAGAAACTCAAACTCATGTCACCCATGTCGGCAGAGGCCACGGTGGTGCGCAACTACATCGATGTACTGGTGGGATTGCCTTGGAGCAAAAAAACAAAGATCAAGCATGACCTGGGCAACGCCGAAGGCGTGCTCAATGAAGATCACCACGGCCTTGAAAAAGTCAAGGACCGCATTTTGGAATACCTTGCTGTGCAGCAACGTGTGGACAAAGTCAAAGCCCCCATTTTGTGCCTGGTAGGCCCGCCCGGTGTGGGCAAAACATCATTGGGGCAGTCCATTGCCAAAGCCACAGGACGCAAATACGTGCGCATGGCTTTGGGGGGCATGCGCGACGAGGCCGAAATACGCGGTCATCGCCGAACCTACATAGGTGCTTTGCCTGGCAAGGTGTTGCAAAGTCTGACCAAGGCAGGTACGCGCAACCCCCTGTTTTTGCTCGATGAGATCGACAAAATTGGCGCTGATTTTCGGGGAGACCCCTCCAGCGCATTGCTCGAGGTGCTGGACCCTGAGCAAAACCACACCTTTGCAGATCACTACGTGGAAGTGGATTTCGATTTGAGCGACGTGATGTTTGTGGCCACTTCCAATTCGATGAACATACCGCCAGCTTTGCTTGATCGGATGGAAGTGATTCGCTTATCAGGCTACACCGAAGAAGAAAAAGTCAACATCGCCATCAAATATTTGCTGCCCAAGCAAATGAAGAACAACGGCGTCAAAGACGAAGAGTTGGCTTTGCACGAGTCGGCCATTCGGGACATCGTGCGCTACTACACGCGTGAGGCAGGCGTTCGTTCATTGGAGCGTGACTTGTCCAAAATATGTCGCAAAGTGGTCAAGGGTTTGCAACTCAAAAAAATGACGTCGCAAGTCGTGGTCACCCCCGATAACCTTGACGATTTTTTGGGCGTTCGCAAATACACCTATGGCCGTGCAGAGCAACAAAGCCAAATTGGCCAAGTGGTTGGCCTGGCGTGGACCGAGGTCGGGGGCGATTTGCTCACCATCGAAGCGGCCACCATGACGGGCAAGGGCAACATCACCCGGACAGGTTCGATGGGAGATGTGATGAAAGAGTCGGTGGAAGCGGCCCGCACCGTGGTGCGCAG
>RFNL01000286.1 GCA_009927195.1 Betaproteobacteria bacterium
TCGTGCACCCGTTTTTCGCGCCAGCGCCTTTTTGGCAATGGCTTTGAGCGCATTGGGGCGAATTTCCAAGTCCACGCCCTCCATCGCCAACAGTTTGCTGTACTGTTTGACCAATGCATTTTTGGGTTCGGTGAGGATTTGCACCATGGCATCTTCTGTCAATTCGCTCAAAGTGGCCACAATGGGCATGCGCCCAACCAATTCGGGAATCAAGCCAAATTTGATCAGATCTTCCGGCTCGACCTCGCGAAACACATCGGTCAGGCTGCGCTGCAATTTGCTTTTCACCGAGGCCCCGAAACCAATGCCAGAGGCTTCGGTGCGGCTTTCAATGACCTTTTCCAAACCCGCAAACGCACCCCCACAAATGAATAAGATGTTGGTGGTATCGACCTGCAAGAAGTCTTGGTTAGGGTGTTTGCGCCCGCCTTGCGGCGGCACGCTGGCCATGGTGCCTTCGATCAATTTGAGCAATGCTTGCTGAACACCCTCACCCGACACATCGCGGGTGATGGAAGGGTTGTCGGACTTGCGAGAAATTTTGTCGATTTCATCGATGTAGACAATGCCCCGCTGGGCACGGTCGATGTCGTAATTGCAGCTTTGCAATAACTTTTGGATGATGTTTTCGACGTCCTCGCCCACATATCCGGCTTCGGTCAAGGTGGTGGCATCGGCCATCACAAAAGGCACATCGAGCATGCGCGCCAAGGTCTGGGCCAAAAGGGTTTTGCCAGAACCGGTGGGGCCAATCAGCAAAATATTGCTCTTGGTGAGTTCAACCTCGTCTTTTTTAGATTTTTCTTTGTGGCGAAGTCGCTTGTAGTGGTTGTAGACCGCGACCGCCAGAGAACGCTTGGCCACTTCTTGGCCAATGACGTAGTTATCCAGGTTGTTTTTGATTTCCTGCGGGGTGGGCAGGTCACCCCGGGCATCGCGGGCCACAGAGTCTGCGGGCAATTCATCGCGAATGATCTCGTTGCACAGGTCTATGCATTCATCGCAAATGAAAACCGAAGGCCCAGCTATCAGCTTTTTGACCTCATGCTGGCTCTTTCCACAAAAAGAGCAGTACAAGGTTTTGTCGCTGGAGTTCGATTTTTTATCGGCCATGAATGCCTTCCTTGCTCGGGGTTTGACCAAATGATAACCAATTCAACTCAGCCAATTCGCGCCAGGCCCTGGACGGCAAGCAACCCGAGGCGACCCAAGCGTCAGGGTCGCTTGGCAATGACCTGATCGACCAAACCATAGTCTTTGGCCTCGTCAGAGGACAGGTAATAGTCGCGCTCGGTATCGCGTTCAATTTTTTCCAGCGGTTGGCCCGTGCGGTCGGCCAAAATTTTATTCAGTTGCTCACGAGTTTTGAGAATTTCGCGGGCATGGATCTCAATTTCAGTGGCTTGGCCCTGGGTTCCACCCAAGGGCTGATGGATCATGACCTTGGAATTGGGCAAACAAAAACGCTTGCCTTTCGCGCCAGCGGCCAACAAAAACGCACCCATGCTGGCGGCCATGCCAATGCACAGGGTGGAAACCTCGGGCTTGATGAAATTCATGGTGTCGAAAATCGCCATGCCGGCGCTGACCGAACCACCGGGGGAATTGATGTAGAGCGAAATGTCTTTATCGGGGTTTTCGCTTTCCAAAAACAACAATTGGGCCACCACCAAATTGGCGGTTTGGTCATTGACACCCCCGACCAGAAAAACAACCCTCTCGCGCAACAAACGCGAGTAGATGTCATACGAGCGCTCTCCACGACCGGATTGCTCGATGACGATGGGCACCATGCCCAATGCTTGTGTGTCTGAGGCGTTCATGCAGTTTGTCCCATCAATTCTTCAAATGAAATGGCCACATCGCTGACCTTGGCGTGCTCCATCACATGGTTGGTCACATTGGCTTCGATCACAATGGCTTCCACCTCGGCCAAGCGGCGGTTGTCTGAGTAGTACCAGCGCACCACGTCAGCGGGTTTTTCGTAACTGGCCGCCAACTCCTCAATGTGTTTTTTGATTTGCTCAGCGCTGGCTTGCAACTGATAGGTTCGCACCAACTCGGCGACCACCAACCCTAATCGCACCCGGCGCTCGGCCTGTGGGCGAAAGACATCTTCGGGAATGGGTGCATTGTCTGCGTCTTTGATGCCACGTTGTTTGAGGTCGGCGCGGGCACTTTCGATCATGCGGTCCACTTCGGCTTGAACGCTGGATTTGGGCAGGTCCAATTCAGCCTTGGCCGCCAAGGCATCCAAGGCCACTTGTTTGTTGCGGGCCAACAAGCGGGCATTGAGTTCACGCTGTAAATTTTTGCTGATGTCTTCACGCAGACCGGCCACAGTGGGGTTGGGCACGCCCAGGGCAGCGGCCAGCGCATCGTCTACGGCCGGCAAGTGGGCCACCTCGATTTTTTTTAAGGTGACCAAAAAATCAGCTTGTTTGCCCGCCACATCTTTGCCATGGTAGTCATCGGGAAAGTTCAGTGGAAAGGTCTTGCTCTCGCCGGTTTTCATGCCGAGAACGGCTTGTTCAAACTCTTTGAGCATTTGGCCTTGGCCCAACATGAATTGAAAGCCTTCGGATTTACCGCCATCAAACAACTCGCCGTCGATCTTGCCTTCAAAGTCGATGGTGACACGGTCACCATCTTCGCTGCCAACGTTGGCGGGGCGCTGGGTGTATGTGCTGCGTTGCTTGCGCAAAATTTCAATGGTGCGCTCGATGGCCTCCTCACTGACTTGCGAGGTGTGGCGCGCGATTTCCAAGGTGGCCATTTCAGGCATTTTGACCTCGGGATAAACCTCGAACACGGCATCAAAGGCCAATTCGCCCTCAGGTGCGCCCTCTTTCTCGCTGATGCGGGGTTGTCCGGCCACGCGCAACTTGGCTTCGTTGGCCGCCACCGAAAAGGCCTCGCCCACCTTGTCGTTCATCACTTCGTACTGAACCGAGTAGCCATAACGCTGTGCGACGATGTTCATCGGGACTTTACCGGGGCGAAAGCCATCGATCTTGACTTGTCGGGCCAAACGTTTGAGCCTTGCGGTGACCTCGGACTGAATGGCATTGACCGGCAGGGTCAAGGTCATTTTGCGCTCGAGTTTTTCCAAATTTTCGACGACAACGGTCATTTTTCTCTCCTTTTCGGGTGCGGTACGCCCTCTCAGAGGGTTGGTCCAGCGGGGGCATTTGGTGCGCGGGGGGGGACTCGAACCCCCACAGTGTTGCCACCGTCAGGACCTAAACCTGGTGCGTCTACCAATTTCGCCACCCGCGCGGGATTGCAAAACAGCAACGGGTGGCCTGTGCAACAGTCCACCCGCCTGAAATCGGTCAGTGCTTCATTCTACCCGCTTGAAAAAGCCACTATGGTGTTGACAAAAACTATCGCCGAACCCTGAACCATGCGGCATACATGGCGGGCAAGCTGAGCAAAGTCAGGGCGGTGGCAACGATCAGTCCGCCCATGATGGCCACGGCCATCGGGCCCCAAAAAACGCTGCGCGACAAAGGGATCATGGCCAGCACCGCGGCAGCAGCGGTCAACACAATGGGTCGCAAACGGCGCACGGCAGCTTCCACAATGGCATCCCAGGTGGGCACGCCACGGACTCGATCTTGCTCGATTTGATCGATCAAAATCACCGCATTGCGCTGGATCATGCCCATCAAGGCGACCACACCCAGCAAGGCCACAAAACCAAAAGGACGGTTCAAGGCGAGCAAAGCCGCGGCCACACCGGCAATGCCCATGGGACCGGTCAAAAACACCAGCACTGAGCGGCTGAAGCTTTGCAGTTGAAGCATCAACAAGGTGAAGATGAGAAACAGCATCAAAGGCACGCCCGCCGCAATGGCGGAGGATCCTTTGGAGCTTTCCTCCACCGCACCAGCGACTTGCACTTGATAGGCACCCTCGCCACGGCCAGCCCATTGAGCCTGCAAGGCCTTGAGCGCGGGCAAAATTTGTTCGGTCACGGTGGCACCTTGCAAGCCTTCGGCAATGTCAGATTGCACGGTAATGGCATAGGTGCGGTTTTCACGCCACATGACCCCAGGTTCCCAGACAAATACCGGTTTGGCAATTTGGGTCAGCGGAATGGACTTGCCAGTGGCCGTGGCGATGTAGGCGTTGCCCACATCGCTGATGGCGTCGCGCTCAGACAAAGGCTGGCGCAACACAATATCAATCAAGCGATCGCCCTCGCGGAACTGCCCCACGGAAGTGCCAGTGAACAAGGTGCGGGTGGCCTGGGCAATCGACTGACTGGTCACGCCCAAGGCCCGGGCCTTGTCTTGGTCCACCTCCAAACGCAGGGCTTTGACCGACTCGTTCCAGTTGTCATTCACCCCACGGGTGTTGGCATTGTTGCGCATGACCGCCTTGACCTCATCTGCGCGTTGACGCAAGACCAAGGGATCGGTCCCAACCACCCGAAACTGCACCGGGTAAGGCACAGGGGGTCCATTGGGCAACAGTTTGACCCGCGTCCGCGCCTCGGGATGGGCCCGGGCCATCCAAAGGGGCAAGTCCAAGCGCAACGCTTCGCGCTGCTTCAAGTCTTTGGGCACGATGATGAATTGCGACACATTGGTCTGCGGAAACACCAAGTCCAACGGCAGGTAAAAACGCGGCACACCCGAACCCACCCACAAGGTCACGCTTTCCACACCGGGCATGGCCAACAATTCCTGTTCCACCGAACGGGCCACGGCTTCATTGGCCTGCACGGTGGTGCCTTCTGGGAACCACAGGTCCATCATGATTTCAGGGCGACTCGAGTCGGGGAAAAACTGCTGCTGCACCCGGCCCATGCCCACCAGCCCCAACCCCAACAAGGCCAGGGTCACGACAATGGTGCTCCATCGGTATCGCACACAGGCATTGACCGTGCGGCGAAACCATCCATAAAACGGTGAATCAAATAATTCTTCATGGCCATGGGCTGAAGTTGATCGGGGTTGCTTGAGCAGCAAAGTCCCCAAATAGGGCACGAAAAACACCGAGACCCACCAACTGAGCAACAAAGCCATGACAGTGACGGCAAAAATCGCAAAGGTGTATTCACCCACGGTGGACTTGGCCATGCCAATGGGCAAAAAGCCGGCGGCAGTGATCAAGGTGCCGGTGAGCATGGGCATCGCGGTTACATCGTAGGCGAATGTGGCCGCGCGCACCTTGTCAAAGCC
>RFNL01000069.1 GCA_009927195.1 Betaproteobacteria bacterium
CCCAAGGCAATGATCAGTGAACCCAAGGAGATTTTGTGCAGGCCGATGCCAAAGTAACTCATGCACAAAAAAGTCATGGACAGTACCAAAGGGATGGTGATACCCACCACCAATCCCGGTCGCACATCCACATACCAGCCAAAACGCCCCCCCTTGTGCAGACCCAAAGACACAAAACTGACCAACAAAACGATCACCACAGCCTCGATGAGCACCCGCACAAACTCACCCACCGATGAGGTCACGGCCGAGGGTTGGTCTTGCACTTGCAGCAAACGCACGCCCACAGGCAAGGTGGGCTCAATGACCACCATGGCCTCTTTCAAGGCTTTGCCCAAGGCGATGATGTCGCCCCCCTTGGCCATGGACACGCCCAAGGCAATCACCGACTGGCCTTGGTGGCGCACCTTGACCACCGCCGGGTCCACGTAACCGCGCCGAATTTGCGCAATGTCTGAGAGTTTGACGTGTTGCCCGGTGCTGCCCCGGATGGGCATGCTTTGCAACTGCTCCACCGCTTCAAACTGACCCGCCACACGGACTTGGATCACGTCTGTCGGGGTTTGCATCTGTCCTGCACCCTCCACCGCATTTTGCTGACCCAACTGGGCGATCACGGCGTTCATGTCCAGGCCCCATTGGGACAAGCGCTTTTGCGAGACTTCGACGAATATTTTTTCGTCTTGAACGCCAAACAACTCGACCTTGGCCACATCCTTGACACGCAACAACTGTTGGCGCACCGAGTCTGCAAACACCTTGGCCTCGGCATCGGTGTAACCATCGGCTTGGAGCCCGTAAATCACCCCGAACACATCGCCAAAGTCATCATTGAAAAACGGACCTTGCACCCCTTGTGGCAGGGTGTGGCGCATGTCACCGATTTTTTTTCGCACGGTGTACCAAACATCGGCCACCTCGCTGGGCTTGGAGTTGTCCTTGATTTGGAAAATGATTTGCGACTCGCCGGGCTTGGAATAGCTTCGGATCTTGTCGGCATAAGGGGTCTCTTGCAAGCTGCGTTCAATTTTGTCGGTGACTTGCTCGGCCATTTGCTGGGCGGTGGCACCGGGCCAATAGGTGCGTACCACCATGGCACGAAAGGTGAATGGTGGATCTTCGTCCTGGCCCAAGCTGAAATAGGCCGCCACGCCCAACAGCATCAACACCACCATCAGATAACGTGTCAAGGCCGGGTGGTTGATCGCCCACAGCGAAAGGTTAAAACCCTGGTTGGCAGGAGTGTTCATGGGGCATCAACGCTGGCTGGGTGTGTTGGTCGAAGCCGATACGGCGGAGGCCG
>RFNL01000255.1 GCA_009927195.1 Betaproteobacteria bacterium
CAGGCACCACATCGGCACACTGCGCGCGGTGGCGCAGTGCATGGTCCATCACCACCAGCGCCAGCAATGCCTCGGCAATGGGGGTGGCGCGTATGCCCACACACGGATCGTGGCGGCCCTTGGTTTGCACTTGCACCGGGTTACCCGCACTGTCGATCGATTCGCGCGGGGTGAGGATGGAACTGGTGGGTTTGATGGCCAGGCCCACCTCCAGGTCTTGACCGGTGCTGATGCCGCCGAGCACACCACCAGCGTTGTTATTGGCAAAACCCTGGGGCGTGAGGCTGTCACCATGGGCAGAACCGCGTTGGGCCACGCTGTCAAAACCGGATCCAATTTCCACGCCTTTGACCGCATTCAATCCCATCATCGCATGGGCAATGGCTGCATCCAACCGGTCGTAAATGGGCTGCCCCAGACCCACCGGCATGCCTTGGGCCACCACACGCAAACGTGCGCCACACGAATCCCCCGCTTTGCGCAAACGGTCCATGTAGGCCTCCAAATGGCTGACATCCGCGATGGGCGCATAGAAAGGGTTGTTTGGGACATGCGACCAATCTTCAAACGCGATCGGGTGTTCGCCCAGTTGGGTCATGCAGCCCTTGAAAGTGGTGCCAAATTGCTGGAGCAGCCATTTCTTGGCCACGGCACCCGCCGCCACTGTGGGCGCGGTGAGCCGAGCCGATGATCGGCCACCGCCTCGGGGATCGCGCACACCATATTTTTGGGTATAGGTGTAATCGGCATGGCCCGGGCGAAAGGTTTGCAAAATATCGCCGTAATCTGAACTGCGTTGATCGGTGTTGTGGATGATCAAAGCAATCGGCGTTCCGGTGGTCGCCCCTTGGTAGACACCACTCAAAATTTGCACCTGATCAGGTTCTTGGCGTTGGGTGACGTGGCGGCTGGTGCCCGGGCGGCGGCGATCCAAATCGTGCTGAATATCGGCCTCGCGGAGGGCCATGCCCGGTGGACAACCGTCAATCACACAGCCAATGGCTGGGCCGTGGGACTCACCAAAGTTGGTGACTGTGAATAATGTGCCAAGGGAGTTTCCGCTCATGTCCGGGATTATCCCCGACTGACTTGCTCAGGGCATCCATCGGTCATTTCATTTATGCTTGTCGCACCCCAACGCCGGAAAGCCCTCATGCCCCACAACACCAACTACATCCCCCCCAAAGTATGGACCTGGAACCAAGCCAGTGGCGGTCAATTTGCCAATATCAACCGCCCTGTGTCCGGGGCGACCCACGAAAAAGCCCTGCCTGTTGGCAAACACCCCATGCAGTTGTATTCGCTGGGCACACCCAATGGGGTCAAAGTGACCATCATGCTCGAAGAATTGCTCGCCCTGGGCCACAGCGGCGCCGAATACGATGCGTGGTTGGTCCGCATACGTGACGGACATCAATTCAGCAGTGGATTCGTCGAGGTCAATCCCAACTCCAAAATTCCCGCATTGGTGGACCGCAGCGGGCCCCAACCCGTGCGGGTGTTCGAGTCAGGCGCCATATTGATGTACTTGGCAGAAAAATTTGGCGCTTATTTGCCCACCGATATGGCCCAACGTGCCGAATGTTTATCTTGGTTGTTTTGGCAAATGGGTAGCGCACCGTATTTGGGTGGCGGGTTCGGTCATTTTTACGCCTATGCCCCTTACAAGATTGAATACGCCATCGACCGTTTTGCCATGGAGGTCAAGCGCCAACTGCATGTGCTCGACCAACGCCTGGCCAAGCAACGCTTCATCTGCGGCGACACTTACACCATTGCAGACATGGCCATATGGCCTTGGTATGGGGCCACTGCCAAAGGACAAATGTATGAAGGCGGCGAGTTCTTGAGCGTGCACGAATACACCCATGTGCTGCGTTGGACCGACGAAGTGGCCCAACGCCCTGCGGTTCAACGGGGCCGCAAAGTCAACCGGGTCACCGGCCCGCTGTCAGACCAACTGCACGAGCGCCACGACGCCAGCGACTTTGACACCCAGACCCAGGATAAGTTGGCTGGAGTACCCAAGCCATGAGTGCGCTGCATCCTTTGGGCGCTGCCAACCCGGCCGCTGGCCATGTGCCGACAGCCAAGGGTATGTTGCAGACCCACCCCGCAACCAACATGGATGCCCACGAGTGGCCGCTTCGCATCAGGTTGGCAGCAGCCTACCGCGCGGTGGACCATTTTGGTTGGTCGGAGTTGACCGCCAACCACATTTCGCTGCGGGTGCGCAGCGAGCCCTCAGAGTTTTTAATCAACCCCTATGGCTTGCTTTATTCAGAGATCACGGCCTCCAATTTGGTGCGCATTGATGGCCATGGCCAGGTGCTGACACCCACCGAATACCCCATCAACCCAGCAGGCTTCAACATCCATGCGGCCATCCATAACGCACGCGCCGACGCGCATTGCGTTTTGCATGTGCATACGGTGTCCGGCATGGCGGTGTCATGCTTAAAAGACGGCCTGTTGCCCTTGACACTGGAGGGCTCCGACTTTCACAACCGAATTGGTTACCACGACTTTGAAGGACCCAGTTTGGAAGTCGACGAAAGAAGTCGCTTGGTGGCGGCGCTGGGCAACAACGTGGCCTTGGTGCTGCGCAACCACGGCCTGCTCACGGTGGGGGAAACCGTCGATTCGGCTTTTTTGCGCATGTACCGTTTGATGTTGGCATGCCAGGTGCAAATGCAGGTGTTGATGTCGGGCCAAGCGTTCATCCCATTGAGTGACGAGGTACTGGAAAAATCAGCCCAACGTCACGATTGGTTTTTTCGCATCGGACCTGGCGGATCCAAGGTGGGGCATGGCGAATTGGATTTTTCAGCCGTCATGCGCTTGATGGCCAAGATTGACCCTTCGTATCAAACTTGATCTTTGCTTATTTTCCGAATCCCAAAATACCTGATTTGAGGGAGCGCGGATCGCGCAGGCCATACCGGCCCGCCAGCACCGCAAAATAAAAGTCCATCAAATGTTGGTTGAACGCGTCGGGGTCTTCCAAATTGTTGGTGTGGCCTGCTCGTGGCAAAACCACCAAAGAAGCACTGGAAATGTGGCGCTTCATCAACAAGGCCGGCTCCAAGCAAGGGTCGTCCTCATCACCCGTGATGATCAAGGTTGGGACCATAATGGATTTCAGGTCTTCGACCAGATCCCACAGTGAGGGCCGCATTTTTTGCACCCCGAGCAAGGTGTTGGCCGATCCCACCGGGTTGTGTTCGGCCATTTGGGCCGCAAACTCGGCCCAACCGCGGGGGTCTTTGTTTTGAAACTGCACCCGGGCTGGGCCCAGGGTGTATTTGCGCGCAGCTTCGACGGGCCCAGCTTGGTGGAACATGGCCGCTGCGGCATCCGCCTCGGCCTGGAACACGGCGCGTTGATCGGGTTCTGCCCCATAACCGCAACCGGCGATGACCAGGGACAGCACGCGTTCGGCATGGTGGATGCCCATGTGCAAACTGGCAAACCCACCCATGGACAAACCGACCACATGGGCTTGGGCAATGCCCAAATGGTCAAGCACTGCAACGATGTCTTGCACCGCACGCGCTTGCGAGTAAGAAGCCGGATCAGCAGGCACACCTGAGGGCAAATAACCCCGGGCCGAAAAAGTGATGCAACGGAAATAGCGCGAGAAAAACCGCATTTGCGGCTCCCAACTGCGCCAGTCGCCGGCAAACTCGTGCACAAACACCAGGGCTTGGCCGCTGCCTGCCTCCTCAAAATACAACTTCACGCCATCGTCGGTGGTTGCAAATGACATGTCATGCCTCCATGGTTTAGTTTTTCATGCGACGCCAGCCCAATAAGCCAGCGGTCATCAACAGCATACCCATAAAAACCCAGGGCCACCATTGCAAGGAGGCGGCAAACACCGCCATATCTTGATCGGGCAAATCCATTCGCTGGGCCAACCAAGCCGTGTGCCAACCCAACAACAAGGTCATGCCGCCATAGGCCAGGTTCATGCTGAGTCCCCGAAAGCTCAAGGCCGTGGCCCGCTGCTGCGACGGCACGATGGCATTCATGTAGTGCGACAAGAAGAAGTGCAAAAACCGCATGCCCACAAACAAGGGCACCACCGCCAGCACACCAGACCAACCTGGCATGGCCATGGCAGCGCCCCACAAGCCCAACCACAACAACGCGCCCAAGCCAACAAAATTGACCACCCCACTCAGGCGCAAGGTGGCCCATTTCATGGATGACGCCAACAACAAACCCAACAAGGCGGTGGCACTGCCAATCACACCCAACCAGGCATCTTCGATCCCGATCAAGCGGTAAAAGTTGCTGTTGACCGTCATAAACACGCGCACCAAGCTGTCAAATACCAAGCCCACCACGATCAAGGCTAAGGCGGCTTGTGAATGCCAAATCCAAGCACCGGTGCGCAAAATATCACGCCAAGTGGCACCGATGCTGTGCCATACCCTTGCCTGTGCGGGCTTGACCCAGGACTCGGTCATGCGACAAGCCACCACCAGGCAGGCCAAGGCACTGATCAAACAAAGCACCACCGGCCATTTGGTCCATTGGGTGTACAACCATGCACCGCTGATCGAGGTGAAAACCACAGCCAAAGCCGAATAACGCATCAACTGGGCCATGACATTCGGCCACAGGGTGGTGCGCTCTTCGGGGGGCAGTGAGTCGTAAGCCAGGGCTTCATCGGCACCGCTGGCGCAAGCCTCGGCAGCGCCG
>RFNL01000252.1 GCA_009927195.1 Betaproteobacteria bacterium
CTCAAAATCCGATTGCACACAAACAACCAAAACACCACCTCGGGCTGGCCGGGTTGCATGGCGCACAGCACCAACATCTCCATCACCATCAGCACACTGGCCGCGATGACCAAAGGACGGCGTCCATACCGATCGGCCAAGGCACCGCTGGGCACCTCTAACAATACGATGGTCACGGCCCAGACCACATTGAGCGCGGCAAATTCGCCCAGGCTCAGGCCCAAGTCCAAAAACAAAATGGTGAAGATGGGGTAGTAAAAACGGCAGTTGAACAACACCCTGAACCCTATGAACAAGCGTGCATTGGCATTCATGGTTCAGGACAGACCAGGCATGGGTTCAGTGCGCCTGGGCTCGGTGGGGTTGGGGTAAATGAAAAAGCCTCAAACCAGGGCCTTGGGTCAACGCAGCGCGTGGCTCAGGCCTCATTGGATGGGGTCGCTGGATCGTTGCCGCCAGGCCAGTCGCGGATATACGCCTTGAGCATCTTGTTCTCAAAATTTTGGCTGTCGACCACGGTTTTGGCCACATCGTAAAAACTGATCACTCCCATGAGCATGCGGTTGCTCATCACGGGCATGTAACGGGCATGGCGCTCTAGCATCATGCGGCGCACCTCATCGAGTTCGGTCTCGGGTGAACAGGTCAAGGGATGGTCGTCCATGGCGCCGCGCACTGTGGTGTCACCCACATGTCCGCCATTTTTCACAATGGCCAAGATGACTTCGCGGAAAGTGAGCATGCCCACCAAATCGCCATGGTCCATGACCACCAAAGAGCCCAAATCTTTTTCCGCCATGATTTCCACCGCATGGGCCAAAGGTTCCAAGGGGGCCATGCTGAACAAAGTGTTGCCTTTGACGCGCAATATATCGCTGACTTTCATGGGGTTTTCCTCTGTGGCTGGGGCTCAAGTGCCGTTTTTTGAACATTGAATATAGCCCACAATGCGGCTTTGGACATTGCCCTTTATCCGAGGATCACATGCCTGGTTACGCAGACCCCCACTTTGACACCCTGAGCCTGCACGCCGGGTCAGGACCCGACCCCAGCACTGGCGCTCGTGCCGTGCCGATTCACCTGAGCACCTCTTTTGTGTTTGATTCCAGCGACCATGCCGCGGCCTTGTTCAATTTGGAGCGCGCAGGGCATGTCTACAGTCGCATCAGCAACCCTACCACGGCTGTTTTTGAGCAGCGCATGGCCGCCTTGGAAGGCGGCATTGGGGCCATCGCCACCGCCAGCGGCCAAGCCGCTTTGCACCTGTGTGTCGCCACATTGATGGGCACTGGATCGCACATCGTTGCCAGCGCCGCGCTCTATGGCGGTTCGCACAATCTCTTGCATTACACCTTGCGCCGCTTTGGCATTGAAACCACATTTGTCCAACCGGGCGATATGGGGGCTTGGCGCGCCGCCATCCGACCCCAAACCAAGATGCTGTTTGGTGAAAGCGTGGGCAATCCGGGCCTGGATGTGCTCGACATTCCCAGCTTGGCCGAGATCGCGCAGTCGCATGGCATACCTTTGTTGGTGGATGCCACTTTGTCCACCCCATATTTGCTGCAACCGCTGTCTCTCGGGGCCCATTTGGTTTACCACTCGGCCACCAAGTTTTTAAGCGGGCATGGCACGGTGATTGGTGGCGTGGTGGTCGATGGCGGCCAGTTTGATTGGGAAAAAAGCGGCCGTTTCCCCGAATTGACCACCCCTTACGAGGGCTTTCACAACATGGTTTTCAGCGAAGAGAGCACAGTGGGCGCGTTTTTGCTGCGCGCTCGGCGTGAAGGCCTGCGCGACTTTGGTGCCTGCCTGAGTCCCCATTCGGCTTGGCTGATTTTGCAAGGCATGGAAACGCTGTCGCTGCGCATGGAGCGGCATTTGGCCAATACCGAAAAAGTGGTGGCATTCCTTGCGGCCCACCCCTTGGTCTCTCGGGTCGGCCATCCGCTGATGCCCGATCACCCCAGCCATGCATTGGCGCATAAACTGTTGAAAGGTGGGGCGCGGGGGGCTGGGTCGGTGTTCAGCTTTGACATCCGAGGCAGCCGCGCACAAGGTCGGGCCTTCATCGAATCCCTCAAAATTTTCAGCCACCTGGCCAATGTGGGCGACAGCAAGTCGCTGGTGATCCATCCCGCAAGCACCACCCACTTTCGCATGAGCGATGATGCACTGACCCAAGCAGGTATCGGCCCCGGCACCATACGGCTGTCCATTGGTCTGGAGGATGCGGACGATTTGATCGACGATTTGAAGCGGGCGCTGAAAGCCGCTGAGAAAGTAGCCACATCCCCGCAGGTGGCCGCATGAGAATCACATGGCCGGGTTTTGATGTTTATGCATACACCGGGGGCAAAGCCTTTAACCCTGACCAGCCCAATGTGGTGTTCATCCATGGGGTGCTCAACGACCACAGCGTGTGGGTGTTGCAAAGCCGATTCATGGCCCACCACGGATGGAATGTTTTGGCCATAGATCTGCCCGGCCATGCGCGCAGCCAAGGTGCAGCAGCGGCCAGCGTGGAAGAAGCCGCCGATCAAATTCACGCCATGATCGATGCCGCTGGCTTGGACAAGGTGGCTTTGGTGGGGCACAGCTGGGGCTCGCTCATCGCCTTAGAGGCTGCTGCGCGGCTGCACAAGCGGGCCACGCATGCGGTGTTGATCGGAACGGCATTTCCCATGCCAGTGGCCGCGCCATTGCTGGAGGCCTCACTGGCGCAGCCCGAAAAAGCCATCGCCATGATCAATGTTTTTTCGCGCGCCACCTTGGCGGCACCCCCCTCGGCCATGGGCCCTGGCACCTGGGTATATGGCGCCAGCATGGCCTTGAACCGACGGATTTTGGCCAGCAACCCCACGGTGAATTTGCTGCACCGTGGGTTCAGCGCCTGCAACAACTACCGCAACGGCTTGCAAGCCATGGCTGCACTGACGTGCCCGGTGTTGTTCATCCATGGCGCGGTGGACCAGATGACCCCGCCCAAATCCGCCCAAACCTTGTTGGCGCAGGCCGAAGCATCAGGGCATCGGGTACATGTTTGCACCGTGCCCGTTGGTCACCACCAAATGAATGAAGCGCCTGAGCAAACCTTACAAGCAATGCGCGACTTTTTGCGCTGAAGCGCCCAACACATCACAATACATCGCTTAAACGCAAACCTTGCCAACGTTGCCAGATGGCGCTGTGGGCAGGCACATCGGCCAGTAAATAGCGCGCCAATAAAGCTTGCAGCGGCACCTGTGCGGGGTCTACCAGCCAGACAAAACGCGGTGGCTGACCGGCTCGAATGGGGTCCAAGCGACCGATCCATTCCCATTCAAGCAAGCTGTGCAACACGCCTTCCACATCACGCGGATTGGCTTGCAAATGTTGCGTCAGCCCATCCAGGGACAAGCTGTGCGGTGCCGATGTGCGCTGCTGCTGCAAACAGCGAATCACTTCCAAGGACAGTTGAAACAACCAACCCGGCGAGGTGTTGTCGCGCACCACCCCACTGCGCCAACTGGGAAAACTGGCCACAGCCACGGCACCGACCAACACAATCACCCACATGGTGTAAATCCACACCAGCAAAATCGGCACAGTGGCAAAGGCCCCGTAAACCAACGCAAAAGTGCCCACGCTGGACAGGTACTGGGCCAACAACCAGCGGGCCACTTCCAGCACCACAGCGGCCAACACACCTCCCCACCAGGCATGGCGGGAATGGACATGGGTGTTGGGCACATATTTGTACAAAGCACCAATGCCCAAGGCAGTCAGGCCAAATTCAAACAGGTCCAGCACCCAGCGCAACCAAATCTGAGCGGGCCCCCAACTTTGCCCCGTCCAGGTCAGGGCAGTGGTGAGCAAGAACAAACTGGTGGCCAACAGCAACGGACCCAGGGTCAAGGCGGCCCAGTAAATCAAAACACGCTGTCCAAAGGGCCGGGGTTGGCGAACGCGCCAAATCGCATTCAAGGTGCGGTCGATGGTGAACACCAATGCCACCGCTGAAAACAACAAGGCCACCAATCCCAAAGAACCCAAGCGGCTGGCTTTGCTGGTGAATTGGGTCAAATACCCCAACACCTGGCGGGCAATGCTGTCCGGAATCAGGCTCTCCACCAACCAGCGTTGCAAGACATTTTGAAACTGGCCAAACAAGGGAAAGGCCGTGAGCACCGCCAAGGCCACGGTCAACAAGGGCACCAAAGCGATGGTGGTGGTGAAGGTCAATGCACCAGCGGTTTGGCCCAATCTGTCGTCCCTGAAACGCAGGCGCAACCCCAGCCAGGCCACCCGCCACGGAAAACCACGCACAGCCCGAAACCCAACTCTCAAATACGAGACAATCATCCTGCCATCATGCCACTACGCCCACGCCATTGAGAATCGCACCTTGTCTTTGGATGCCCCCACCCCCTCGACCGACCCACCCATTGCCGCCCATGTGACCTGGACTCGCCGCCTGGCCGTGCTCAGTTTGCTGGGCTTGATCGCATGGGGTTTGGCCTGGGAGTTGTGGCTGGCTCCGTTGCGCGATGGCGGCAGTTGGTGGGCCATCAAAGTCATTCCATTGTGCTTTCCGCTGGCGGGTTTGCTGCGC
>RFNL01000065.1 GCA_009927195.1 Betaproteobacteria bacterium
GGCCCTGAAAGCACAAAAAGACAAAGAGCGAAAGGAAAAAGAACAGAAAGAACTAGAGACCAAACGCGCTGCCCAGGAAGAGCGCAAGCTGCAAGCGATGCGCGAAGAGAACATGCGCCGCATGGCCGGCATGGCCGGGGCCACGGGCAGCCCCAATGCCAGTGGCAACGCCTTGCGATCTTCTGGTCCATCGGCCAGCTATGGCGGGCGCATCATTGCACGCGTCAAACCCAATATTGTGTTCAATCCCGATGATGTCAGTGGCAACCCAGTGGCCGAGATAGAGGTGCGCACGGCATCCGACGGCAAGATCATGGCGCGCAAACTCATCAAGTCCAGTGGCAACAAAGCATGGGACGATGCCGTGCTCAAAGCCTTGGACAAAACCGATACCTTGCCGCGTGACACCGATGGCAGCATACCCAACGTGATGTGGTTGGGGTTCAAGCCCCGCGACTGAGTGATGCACGCCAAGCACACTTGTTGTGGGCCCCGAGCTTTCACTCAATCGGTGCTGGACTGCGACAAACCAAAGCGCCACGCGCACCACAAGCCCGCCAAGGCACTGACCGCGGCACACTGAAACACCGCTTGCATGCCCCATGCCTGGCTGATAGCGCCACCGCCCAAGGCACCAATCACACCCGTCAGGCCATAACCCAAAACCGAATACAAGGCCTGGCCGCGCGCGCGCAAAGAGCCTGCAAAGGACTCGCTGATCCATTGCACACAGGCCGAGTGGTGGGCGGCAAAGGTGAAGGCATGCATCATCTGCGCCAGGGCCATGATCCACACCACATCAGCGGCCTCGGCCGTGAGCGCCATTCGCACCACGGTAACTGCCGAGCCCAGCATCAGCCAAGAGCCTGCTGCCAAGCGGTGCATCCAGCGGCCCTGAAAGTAAAACCAAATCACTTCCACCACCACAGACAAGGCCCACAACAGGCCAATCATGGTTTTGCTGTATCCCAACCCGTCCAGGTACAAGGACAAGAACACATAGATGCTGGTGTGCGCCAAGATGTGAAAAAACAAGGCGGCAAAAAACCAACGCACGGGCACCTGCAGCATGACCGGCCCCAAACGCCCTGCCGAATTTTTGGCGGCTGGTTCATCCGAATGATGGGGCATCCACCACACCGCCAGATTGACAGCAGCCAATGTGGCCACCGTCCAATGGGGAAAGTCGGCCATGCCGCGGCGCTCAAACCAAGCGCCCGCCACGAACACGGTGAGCAAAAAACCCACAGAACCCCACAAGCGCACCCGGCCATA
>RFNL01000259.1 GCA_009927195.1 Betaproteobacteria bacterium
AAACCCTCAAAAAGCGCCTGGAAGAACAAAAAGATCGGCACCAAGGGGGCAGCAAATGGATAGGCACCGGCGGCACCTCACCGTTTGGCAACGGTGGCTACAACCCCCAAGGCATCCGCATCGGCAGCAAAGGCGGTAACAAAAGCGCGGTCAAAGTATGGGAACAGCGCGCTTACCAAGACTATGACGACAGCCAAGAGCTGGGCACGCGCAACATCAAAGTGGCCCTGCGCCGCCTGCGCAAATTTGCCCGCGAAGGATCGGCCGACGAACTTGATTTGGACGACACCATCCGCAGCACCGCAGCCAATGCCGGATGGCTCGACATCAAAATGGTCCCCGAGCGCCACAACAACGTCAAAGTGCTGCTGCTGATGGACGTGGGCGGCACCATGGACGAACACGTGGCGCGGGTAGAGGAATTGTTCTCCGCTGCCAAGGCCGAATTCAAGCACATGGCGTTTTATTACTTCCACAACTGCGTCTACGACTTCATGTGGAAGAACAACCGCCGCCGCTTCGCCGAAAAATTTGACACCTGGGACATCATCCGCAAGTACAACAAAGACTACAAGCTGATCTTCATTGGTGACGCGACCATGAGCCCCTACGAAATATTGCAGCCCGGCGGCAGTGTCGAATACAACAACGAAGAAGCCGGGGCCGAGTGGCTGCAACGCCTCACCCACGCCTTCCCGAAGTTTGCCTGGATCAACCCCGAACCGCAAGGCGTCTGGCAGTATCGTCAAAGCATCAGCGTGATCCAGCAACTCGTGTCCAACCGCATGTATCCCCTGACCCTCAAAGGCCTGGAAGAGGCCATGCGGGCCATGTCCAAGTAAACCCAAGCCTGACCTGAGCGGGGCACGAACCTCAAGGCAAACCCTGATGGGTGGCCGAAGCCTCCGGTGGTATCTTGAAACGATTGAAGTTGCACGCCATGCCCATGAAAAATTGTCTTCACACCGTGTTGGCCGCCCTCGCCCTGGTCGTGGCGACACCTGCCAGCGCGCAGGCCCCAACCTACCCCCAAAAATTGGTTCGCATTGTGGTGCCCAATGGGGCTGGCGGACCCACCGACTTGATCGCCCGGGTGATGGCGCAAAAGCTCTCCGAGTCCATGGGTCAATCCTTCATCGTTGAAAATCGACTGGGAGCCGGCGGGGTGGTGGGCACCGAATCGGTGGCGCGCACCGCAGCCGACGGTTACACCTTGTTGTTTTCCGCTTCGGGTGCGATGGTCATCACGCCGCACCTGAACAAAAAATTGCCCTACAACGGCTACCAAGACTTTGCGCCCATTGCCAATGCCGCTACGGCGCCGATGATATTGGTCACAGGCCCCAGCAGTGGCATCCAATCGCTCGCTGACTTGATCCAACAAGCCAGGCAAAAACCCGGTCAACTCAATTACTCCACCGCTGGCATCGGCACACCACCCCATTTGGCGGCCGAGTTGTTGAAAAGCAGCATTGGCATTGATGTGGTGCATGTGCCCTACAAAGGCGTTCCACAGGCCGATGCGGCCGTGATGTCGGGCGAGGTCTCCTTCATGTTTGGTCAACCCGTGATCGCCCAAATGGCCCGTGCCGGCAAGCTCAAAATGCTGGCCATCACGACCCCCAAGCGCTCCCCGCTGGTGCCCGACGTGCCCACCTTGTCAGAAGCCGGCGTGCCCGGCTTTGATGTGGTGCCTTGGTACGGCCTGTTTGCCCCGGCCAAAACCCCCGAAGACATTGTTCAGCGCCTTAATCAAGAACTGATCAAACTGCAAGGCAACAAAGACTATGTCGATCGTCTCACCGCGCTGGGTTTTGAAATACCCCCGGCCCACTCACCGGCCGATTTCGCCCAATTTTTAGGGCGCGAAAGTGCCAAATGGCAAAAGGTGATTTCTCAAGCCGGCATCAAAGGCGAGTAACAAGCTGGGACGAATTCATGGGGCGCGTGGTCGCATGTCTACGTGCGAAGGCATGCAGTTGTAGACAAAGGACACCCGCCCATCGCTGAGGGTGTAGGGGTCTTCGTTGGTCACCTGACCTTGCGGCAAGACGTATTTTTTGGCGTTGACCTGGCAGTCCTCGCGCGAATCAAAGGCGCTCAAGCGTTTGGGCGAACCAAATTGATTGGGTCTGCGCTTGTCGACCCATTCGGTGGACACCCACAACATCCACCCACCGGCGGGCTTGGAAGCCTCTTCCAGATTTTTGACCTTTTGTTCCAGCATTTGGACCTGGGTGCGCAACTCATCGATTTCCGTGGTATCCACGCCTTTGTTCTGGCATGCCAACAAACACATGGACAAGCCAATCAGGTACAACTTATTCATGGAAAGCCTCAGACGACTGATACGCGCCAGCGCTTGGTGACCACAAGCGAATGGTGATGGTGATTGAGCATACCAAACCCTTGGCGCACCCAGTCCTTAAAATCCCCCCAG
>RFNL01000063.1 GCA_009927195.1 Betaproteobacteria bacterium
GGATGTTTTGCGCGATGAATTCCACTTGGCCGGCAAAGTCTTTGTCGACAATTTCTTTCACCCGCTCCATCCCGAGGGTGAACTCCCAGTGGCCGGTCATCACATCCACGCCCAGCAACTTGCACGCGTCCACCATGTCTTGGCCGCGCGTCCACAGCGCCGTGCCCGAGCCCTGCCAGGTGTCACCACCGTCGAGCAGCAAGGCACCGGGTCGACTGGCCTTGAGGCGCTTGACCAAGGTGGCCAAATGGGCAAAGCCACCCACCTTGCCGTAGCGGCGCGCGGCTTTGTCAAAGTCCAGATGGGTCAGGGCATGGGCCTGGGCCGTGCCTGGGCGTATGCCCGTGGCCCTGAGCAGGTGCTCACCCACCAGGTGCGGCAACTGGCCACGCATGCTGCCCACGCCCAGGTTGATGCTGGGTTCGCGAAAGTGGATCGGCAACAGCTGCGCATGGCAATCGGTCATGTGCAAAAACGACACATGACCAAAACGCGGCGCTTGGTACAAGCCTTCGCTGGCCGTGGCGGCATCGGCCTCGGCGAAGCGGCCCATGGCCATGCCAGCCACCGCACCCGCACCCAGAACCTGCATGAATTCACGTTTGTGGAGGTTCATGGTTAAGCCTTCACTGATATAAAGGATTCAAAAAACCGGGCCTGGGCCCGGTGTGGCGGGTCACTGGTTGACCGGTGACTTGGGGTCGAGCAGCAAACCGACCACGTCGCGCACCTGGGCCTCGGTCAGGATGCCCATGTGACCGGCGCGCGGCATGTTGGAGCAGGCGTTGTAGGCCTTGGCGTTCCAAATCTTGCCCCAGGTGTATTCCACAATCGGTTTGGCCGCCGCACTGTTGGGGTCGCTGACCCCACGGAGCTTGCCGTAGTTGTACAGGCTGGGGCCAATCGTGCCGTAAGAGATTTCAGATTTGTCGATTTGGTGGCAGTTGTAACAATTGCCGCCATTGGCCATTTGGGCATTATCGGTCCAGGTGAGTCCGCGCCCACTTTGGGCAATCGCCTCGCCGCGTTTCCAGTCACCGATGAACTGCCCATTGCTGGGCCAACGGATGGTTTTGAGGTTGGTCTCTTCAATCGCTTTGGCCACTTTATCGTCCAGTGGCTTGCCGCTGGCATCGGCCTCACCGCACAAACGATTGGTGTCATCGGTTTGCGTCAAGCGCTCGACGTTGACGTGGGCCTCAGTGCGAAAGGAGGCTTTGACGATTTGATCGGTGATTTGGTTGAGCTCGGCGACGCTGGGCAAATTGGCGCAACCGGCGACCGCCACAGCGGCCAAGGCCCCAGCGATCAGTTGGGATTTGTGGTTCATGGTGACTCCGTATCAGCGCTTGATGGCGGGGGCGATGGAAGCGGCGCCTTGGGCATTCACACCCAGGTAGACACCCAGCGCCACGGTGGCATCGCTGGCAAAGCCCGGGTAGGGGAAGCGTTGCTGGCGATAGCAATCGTTCAAGCGCTGCTGCATGCCCCACATTTGTCCGTTGGACACCCGGTAGGCGGGCCAAGCGGCAAAGCCAACCCCATCGCCAGGGTTTTTGGTCAGCATGGGCAGGTCCTGCAAGCGAATCCGTTTGCCTTCTTCGCCGTGGCACGAGGCACATGAAAAGTCGTGCGTGCCACCGCGCATGTAAAACAAGCGCTTGCCCACTTCGTACATCACCCGCTCTTGGGCGTGCGACTGAGAGAGGTTGAACTTCATGCCTTTGGACTCAGCCGCGATCCAGGTGGCCAAAGCGGTCACATTGGCCATCTCGCCACGTCCAAAATTGGTTTTGGCGATCGCTTGGGCGTCAAAGCCTTGCAGGGTTTGCATGCAGGTGAGCAGACGCGACTCCAGGTCTTGCACCTTGCCGGTATCGGCAAAGAACTTGGGCAAGCTGACAAACACGCCCTTGATGATGCCGGGGCCTTGA
>RFNL01000429.1 GCA_009927195.1 Betaproteobacteria bacterium
CCCAAATCGCAGGCCTCGAGGCTGGCGTTTTTGGGGCCGCGTTTTTGCTTCCACAGGTCTTCGCCCTTGGCCTCGAACAATTCGGCTGGGTTGCCGTCTTGCAACATGGCCCGGTATTCGTCAATGCCTTGGCTGGCGGTTTTTTCAGCTAGCGCTGGTACCGCCCCCAAAGCCATGGCCAGGGCCAAGGAAATCAAAGCTTGTCGCATACGCACCTCGCAGAAATGGAAAAACATCAGCTGATGGTGGCTTCGTCGGTGCGGGTATCGCCGCGGTTGTCCACCCACTTGATGGACACCTTGTCGCCGGCCTTGGCCCCTTTGACATTGAATTGCAAATAAGGGTTTTTGGACACCGCTGGGCCCCATTCGGCGGTCATCACCACTTTGCCGTTGTGGCTGGCGGTGACTTCCTGGATGAACCAGGCGGGGACGATTTTGCCGGCCGCGTCTTTGCGCTGGCCGGACTCCATTTCGTGGCTCATGAGAACACGCACGGTGGCTTTGTCGCCGCTGGCTTGGGCGCGGATGCGCATGGGATCTGCCATGATTCTTCTCCTAAATGTATGAGGGGTTCAAAGCGGTTGGGATGGGGCATCAACCGCCACAACCACCCAGGGTGACCTTGACTTCTTTTTTTGCATACAAGGCACGACCATCGTTCATGATGGCCACCGCGTACACATCCGACGACTGGCCCATTTTGGAGCGGGTGGCGAAATTGGCGTCCACCGCGTCGGTGACGCTGAAAACCGCCACCAGCACCGATGGATTCTTTTCTACCAAAATGAGCAAATGCTTGACGCCGCTCATCGTGGTGCTCACGCCCAGTGGTACCACCGCGCCGTTTTCGGCGATGTCAGGTGCGGTGAGGCTCACTTCTTTACTCTCACTGATGTTGCCCCCGCCGGAGGCTTTGACCGCCTCTTGAATGGTTTTGGCATCGAATGCAGCTTTGTTGAGCGCGGCCAAAGCCGTGCTGGGCAGCCAGCCACAGGCCGACAGCAAACTGGCCACGACTGCCGACTGTTGGATCGCTTGGCGACGATTTTGCATGGTGAATCTCCTGAACAAATATTGCCTATATTAGAACCTCAAACGGGCCGACCCAGAGAGACAGGATTTTCACCGCGGCGCACCGCGCGCCAACCAAGCGGCAATGGCCTTGGCATCGGCATCGGGCAAATTTTGCGCGGGCATCGGAATGGGCCCCCACACACCTACTCCGCCGCTTTTGATTTTGACCACCAACACATCGGCCTGACCGTTGTACCTCTTGGCCACATCGGTCAAAGCCGGGCCGACAATTTTGCGCTCCAGTCCATGGCAGGCGGTGCAATTGTGCTGCGTCAACAAAGCCATGCTGGCCTTGTTGCCTGCCGCCAGGGGGCTGATCGCTGCGCCGACCCCGGCAGAGGGTGCACTGGCATCGGCCAGCAAGGTATTGGCCCCGCGCTGCGGCCCGACCAAGCGGTTTTGGTCGCGCAAATTGCCGTGGGCATTGCGCGCAAAATCGGGCAACAAAGAAGCGACCTGTGGGTCGGTGGCGCAATTTTTCATGCAAGCCGTGTTGGCGGTGTCAGGACGGCTGGCGCGCCTACCCCACTCACGGCCCGGCCACATGGCGTGATCGGTCGTCATGCCCAAACGATTGGGCATGCGCTGCTGCACCTGGGCGATGTTGTGGTCCGACAGCACAAAGGGGTCTGGCACCACCTCTGACAAATGGAGCATGTAGGCCACCACCGCATACACCTCGTTGACGCTGAGCGATTTGGGCGCGTTCCAAGGCATCGCCCGGTTGATGTAATCCCACAAGGTGGACAAAGTGGCCAGCTTCATCAGGGTGGTCCGGCTGGGATAGTCTGACCGCGTCAGGTTGGCCACCCGTCCGCGCTCCACGTCTTGGGCCGTCACCCCGCCAATCACCGGGTTGAAGACCTCGTTGGATTCACCAAACACGCCATGGCAAGCAGCGCACTTGGCCTCCCACACATCCTGGCCTTGCGCGACCGAGCCCGCACCTTTGGGCAAGCCCTTGAAATCGGCACGCACATCGATGTCCCACGCGGCCACTTCGCTGGCAGTGGCCAATCGGGCCACACCCGGGTAAGCATCTGCCGGCTTTTGGGCCAGGGCCGTTGCCCCGCACATCATCAGCATGGGAAAAAATACGCGGCGAAGCTCAAGCCACTTGGACATTTTTCACCTCCCCGCTTTCTTGCACCCACCACGACTGGATGGCATTGTTGTGATAAATGGAACGGGTGCCGCGCACGGCGCGCAATTGCGCATAAGTGGGTTGCACAAAACCGGTCTCGTCAATGGCGCGGCTTTGGATGATGGCGGGCTTGCCGTCCCACACCCAATCGATGTTGAACCGCGTAAGCGCCTTGGACAACACCGGGCTTTGCAAGCGCGCGCTGCGCCAATTGCGACCGCCGTCGACCGATACATCCACCCGCTTGACCTTGCCCCGGCCTGACCAGGCCAAACCCGATATGTTGTAGAAGCCTTGGTCGAGCAGCACCTGCCCCCCCGAGGGCGTGGTCACCACGCTTTTGCACTCTTGCAAGCTGGTGTACTGGCGGTGCGTGCCATTGGGCAGCAAGTCCATGTAATGGATGGCTTCGTCTTTGGTGGCATAGGGCTGGTCACCCACCTCGACCCGGCGCAGGTATTTGACCCAACTCACCCCTTGCACGCCCGGCACCACCAAGCGCAATGGGTAACCGTTTTCGGGCCGCAGCATTTCGCCGTTTTGGCCGTATGCCACCATCACTTCGCCCGAGGTGATGAGCGACATCGGGATGGTGCGAGTCATCGATGAGCCCTCACCGCCTTCGGCCAGCACAAAACGGCCGTTTTTCAGATCCGCCCCAGCCATCTCCAGCAGGGTGATCAGCGGCACGCCAGTGAACTCGCTGCAGGAAATCATGCCGTGGGTGTACTGCACCGTGGGCACCGCCACTTGGGCCCATTCGACCGCGGTGTTGGCACCGCACTCGATGAAGTGAAAGCGCGACTGCGAGGGCAAGCGCATGATTTCGTCGACGGTGAACACCAGGGGTTTTTGCACCCATCCATTGACCATGAAACGGTGCTTGGACGGGTCGATGTCCCACCAACCCTGGTGGTGGCGCTCAAAGTGAAGTCCACTGGGGGTGACGATGCCAAACAGCGACTGCAATGGTGCAAAGGACACCGAGGCCTGGGTGGTTTGGGTCAAACCTGGGCTTTGCCGGCGCTGCACATTGGCCTCGAAGCGCGAAGGCTTGCCATAACCATCGGTGGCCACCCCCAGGCCCAAGCCCTTGGCATGTTCGGGCAGGTTCAAGATGTGGGGATCCCCCCCCTCTGGGCCCACCGGATTGGTTTGGGCCAGCGCCAGGGCAGAGCCGCCCGCCAAAGCACCGGCCAAAGCCTTTTCAAAGAAACCACGCCGACCCAGACGCCATTCGCTGACGACGGTTTGCCATTGATGGGCATTCAAAAAATGTTCGGGGGCCTTGCGCAAGCGGCCATGGGGGGTGTCTGGCTTCATTTTTATATCAATAAAGACTGATGTTTGGGTCAAAAAAAAGCCTCACTTGAAGCGGTAATGGTCGCGGTTGAGCAGGGCTGCCACCGCCGTGACCTCTTCCGGGAACAGCCCCAAATTGAGTTGGGTGTTGCAAGCCTCGACCATGCCGCGCAGCAAGCCCGGGGTTTTGAGCCGACCAGCGGGGTTGTAAACATCGGTGCCGTCGCCGCCCACATGGCGAGCGTGGCAGGCCTCACATTGATGCTGGGTCATCAACTGGCGGCCCAAGGCCAGGTCTGCACCGGCAAAAATATCGGCCTGCGCCCAAGCCAGCCCCACCGGCATGCCCAACAGCCAGGGCAAGGCCAGCCAGCAAAGGACGCGTTTATTTGGCACCTGCCAGCACCCAGTTGGCCAGGGTCAGCGCGTCGGCATCGCTCAAACCAGGTTGCGCGGGCATGGGCACCGGCCCCCAACGGCCAGCACCACCGCCCTTGATGTGCTGGGCCACGCTGGCGGCGGCGTCTTTTTGACCGGCGTATTTTTTGGCCACATCGGCATAGGCTGGACCGACCAATTTTTTGTCCACCGCATGGCACGACATGCAGGCATTTTTGCGGGCCAAATCACCATCGGCCCACACCGGTGCAACGCCGAATGCAAAACACATCAACCCACAAACCCATCTGCGCATCACACACCCTTTCAAATTGATATCAACCAAAACCATTGCTGGGTGATTGGACCGCAAAACGCGTTCCTGGCTGCCTCTGATTTACCCTGTCGCGCCAACGCGCAAGGGCTTTGCGTCAGGTCAAAGGACAGCGACACCGGCTTGAGCGTGGCAGCGGGCTGGGTCGCCAAACGTTGACGGGCTTGTGCCAGTCGCTCGTCAAGGTAAGCGCCGTAAAAATCAGGCAATGACGCCCCCTCCAACCGATCGGCCACTTCGCGCCCGCCCGGGCCCAGAAAAAGCACCGTGGGGGCCTGCGAGACCTTGCGGCTTTTGACCCACTCGGCATGGCTGCGCACTTGACCATCGACATCGGTCAAGGTCTCGCTGTGTTGCATATTGACTTGAACCACCACTTGGCCGCTGCGCCACAACGGCCCCAAATGACTTTGCCGCACCTGTTGGCAATAAGGGCAGTGGTCCAAACTGACCATCACCATCAAGGGCTGGCCCAGGGCCTTGGCTTGCGCCAAAGCCATGGGCAAATCGGTGGCGGTGGGCAAGACCACACGGTTTTGGCCATTCACCAGGTGGGGCCAAGCCAATGCCAAAACAAACAGCCCCAGCGCCATGGTGGTGGCCAGGCGCGGCGCGCAAGCACGCCACACCGAGCAAGCGAAGGAACCGAACATCGTCATCAAGCCAAGGTGTCGGCCCAGATGTTGCGCGCCCAGGCCAGGGCGTATTGCCCCTCCAAGGCGTTCGCTGCCGATGACACCCCGCCTGAACCAGGCACGGTGAGCATGGTCTTTTTGTCGGCGTCGTAGCGGTGCACGCTGGCCACGTGGATCACGTCTTGGTCACTGACAAAGCTGTAGCAGGTGTTGTTGTAGATGGGCAAGGGGTTCACCGCTTTTCCGGTCAGCAAAGCCACCACCGCGGCCGCACAGGTTTTGCCATGCTGGTTGGCCATGTGACCCGACTTGGGCATGGCCGGCGCGACTTGGATCGAATCACCCAGCACATGGATGTTTTTCACCGCCACCGATTCGAAGGTCAAAA
>RFNL01000420.1 GCA_009927195.1 Betaproteobacteria bacterium
TTTGGGGTCCTTCAATCCAGCGCCTGATGGCGGTACAACTGGGTCCAGCGTTGCAGGTTTTCATCGCTCAGGCTGACCACCACCGCTTGGGCCGAGGCCCGGTGTTGCACCCGCTGCCAAGCGGGAATGGCAATCGTGTCGCCGAATTCCCAATCAAACAAGCGATCGCCCACCTGGGTTTGCCCATGGCCTTGCAACACCACATGCAAGGCATTGGCGGTGTGGCGGTAGGGCCGCCCTGACCAACCCTGGGCCCAGCGGTGCACCTGGATGGTGATGGTGGGCATGCCCTGGGCCTCCAAGGCGATGGTGGGGCCCCAATGCGGGTGACTGCTGGCACTTTTGAGTTGTTCTTGGGTTTGGGCCCAGGGGAAGCGATATGGCGATTGGGGCGAGGTGTTGGCGATGGGCTCAAAGCCCAAGGGATGCTCTTCAAAAAATACGGTCTCCAACCGTCGGGTCAGGGGCAGGTCCAGGCAGTCAAACCAATGGGCTTGGGCTTCGCCTTCGTGCCCATGGCCGTGCCAACTGCCGCCGGGGGTGAGCACGATGTCGCCGGTTTCCATCGGATGTTTGTGGCCGTTGACCACCGAATATGCCCCCTTGGCATCCAATATCACCCGCATGGCATGGGTGGCGTGGCGGTGTGAGCGGGCCTTCTCGCCGGGCAAGATGGACTGGTAAGCGCAGATCAAGGTGTTGAGGGTTTCCACATCATGACCTGTGCGGGGGTTGACCATGATGGCGTTGCGCCGCTCGGCCAATTCGGTGTCAATCAATCGGCCGGCCGATCGCATGGCCGCATGCACTTGGGCATAACTCCAATGGCCGGGTTCGTATTCGGAATGCATTTCTGGTGTGAACAAGGGGCGCGACTGCTTTTCCCAACCGGGCACCATGTGCCTTTGCTTGAGGGCGTTGCGCAGTTGGTCCAGGTTTTCAAGTTGATCAAGGGTTTGCATGGTTGGCATCCTGTGTGCGTGGTCGGGTTGATTGGGATTTAATCGAAGTCGTGGGCTTTGCCCCCGCGCAAGGCTTTGACATTGCCACGCAAGCGCTTGGTGTCCAGCCTTTGCAACTGTGAACTGCGGGTGGGTCGGGTGGCGTGGCGCGGCTTGGGCTCGTGACTGGCCAACTCCAACAATTCGTGCAAACGGCTGAAAGCTTCCATGCGGTTGAGGTCTTGACTGCGGTGGTTTTGCGCCTTGATGACCACCACGCCATTGCGGGTGATGCGGGCATCGGCCAATTCCAGCATGCGTTGCTTGAGCGCCTCGGGCAGCGACGAAGCCGCAATGTCAAAGCGCAGGTGAATGGCGCTGGACACCTTGTTGACGTTTTGCCCACCCGCGCCCTGGGAGCGCACCGCAGTGACGGTGACTTCGGATTCGTCGATGATCAAACGCATGGCATGGGTCGAGGAAGGGAAAGTTGGGCCCATCTTAAGGGCCTGACCTCACTGCCCGCCCACAATGCCGGAAATGATATTGAGTTTGTTGCTGCCTTCGCGGATGCCCACCGAGCCTTGGAAACCCAACTCATCGTCATACAGCGGTGCCATCCAACCCCATTTGTTGACCTCGCTGTTGGGGCTGAAGAACAGGTCTACCCGATTGGACGGGCGCGTCCACAGCAGCACCGAGCCGCCCGATTTGATCCAACAAGTGCCAATTGGCAGTTGGCGTCCGTTGGGGCTGGTGCCCCCCATGCGCATGCTGGGCGGAAAGTTTTTGTCCCCCGGTTGGTGGTTGTGCCAACCCTCCCCAGCCACCTTGGGGTAATAGCCATCATCGCCAGTGTTCATCACGCCGTCTTTGCCCGCCGTGCCAAAGTACTGCAAGCTGGCACTGTTGGGGATGAAACTGAAGAAAACGGTGGGCGACTGCTGTGGCCCAAAAATCAACTCCAAGTATGTGCCTGGTGGGCCCACGAAGTGCAGGTAAATCGCGTTGCCAATGTAAGCGGGCATGCTCTTGCTTTCGGCCGGTGACTTATAGGCGGCGACCCGCATCATCACGCCCTCATATTGGCGGTGTTTGAGCCACAGGTCTTGCTTGGGCGAGTAGTTTGAATCCCAATGCTCGCTCAAACTGGCCGCGATGTACTCGGGTCGGTTGGGTGCGGTTTTGAACATCACAAAGTCGCCCAAAGGTGAACCGCCGCGCTCGCCCAGGGTGCTGTCATAAAACCAACCGTATTTGTTGTTCGGCTTGGCAAACACATCGGCCCACAAATTGCCCGACAGCGCCGTGCGCGAGCCCGACACGGTAGCGGTTTGCGGGGCGCATGATTTGGCTGGCGCGGTGTCCGAGTCGAGCGCGCCCAACAGGTTTTTGGCCAGGTCTTCCACCGCTACCTCAGGGGTCACACCGACCTCGACACCCGTGAGTTCGGTGTTGGCCTTGATCAAGGCCTGGACCTTGGCATCGAGCACAAAGTCAGCCGTATCCTGGTTGAAATTGATGGCGTCGACTGCCAGGTCGATCAAGCGTTTATCGATCACCAAGCCGTTGGCGCTGTTGCCGTCGGCATCGAGCTTTTGCAGCAAGTAAGCCATGTTGGCGACCTTGGGGTCGGTCAGGTCGGCGCCGGCCAGGGTCAGGGGGGTGACCAGCGCCGAGGCAGGCACGGTGGGAAACACCACCTTGCCAATGCTGAAGGTCACACTTTCCCCTGCGCGGTAGGCAAATTCACCAAGGCTACCGGTGAAACCACTTTGGGTGGCGGTTTTGTAGGCCACACCAATCACCGGGCTGTCAATGAAGCGGCCCTGCTGTAACACACCGGCAGGGGTCGCGTCGGCGCCGCTGGTGTTCACCCCGGGTGCGGTTGGGTTGCCGCCACCGCCGCCACCGCCACAGGAAGCCAGGCACAGGACCAGCACAGCTTGTAGACATGGTCTCCAAAAGCGGTGAAAGGGGGGAGATAGGATGGTCAACATGCTGCCAAAGCCCAGTGTTGCAGGGCACGTCTTCTGGCTTGAGCGCTGGCCGGCGCACAAGGGGTCTGCTCCAAGATCGTCCCGAGTTGGGCAAACTTGACCCACAGGGCTCTGCAATCCACCTGCTCAAAACGCCTCTTTTTACGCTTCCAAATACGCCCAGCTGCTGGACTTGCCCATGTTATTGGCAAAGCCTTGCACAAGGCAAAGCTGCCTGAGTAAGTGCCGTCCTCCATGTTGGCGATGCGGTGGCCCATCACCCCATCGCCCACCGCAGTGACCCCAAAACCCATACCGGCAAATCCTCTGCGGCTGCCCCCAGGCATTGGCGGCGCGAGATCCCGCTGCGCTGGCCGAGCTGGAAGGGCTGTACCACGGTGGGGTTGTCTGAATGCTCACGCATGGCCAGGGTTGGGCAAGCCACTGGTGAGGGTGGGGGCGTTGGGCTGGCGGGGTTTGACCCGGCCGCCCTGTGCCTTGAGCCACTGCTCCACCACCGTCCACACAGGCGTATTGCCTTGGTGGCGGGCTTCCTCCGCCACCGGTGCCCAGCCGGCCACCTTATAGGTTTTGTCGGCCACCAAGGGCTGTCCCTTGAGCCGCATTTGGCCGATACGCGCGCCCATTTTCGCCAGGGGGTCCAAGCTGAACTGCAAGCCACCCACGCGCACCATGTCACCGCCTTGCTGGTAATAGGGGTCGGGGTTGAACAAGTTGTCGGCCACGTCTTCCAAAATGGTTTTGATGGTTGCACCACTCAACTGGCTGACGGTGGCAAACGAATAGGTGGTGGCCGTCATGTCCATCAGCCACTCGCGGGTGATGGCCTGGCCGGGCAACAAACTGGTGCCCCAGCGAAAACCGGGCGAAAACGCGATTTCAGCGCCTTGCACCTCCATCAAGGCATCGACCAGCAATTGGTCGCCCGTGCCATTGAAGTTGCCACGCCGGTACAAGCTGCCCTCTGTGACCGCCAAGGTCTCGCCCAGCTGCTGGGCATAGGGCGCACGCACCCGGTCGATCAAGGCTTGCATGGGTTTGTCAGCAGGCAGCATATTGGCAAACACCGGCAGCAATTGGTAGCGAAAGTCGGCCACGCGCTGCTGGCGAATGTCCAGATCTAGCACCGCCAAAAATTTACCGTTCGAACCGGCATTGGTGACGATGGTTTTGCCGCCTGCATTGGTGACCAGGCTGGCCACCGGCATGCCGTCGTGGGTGTGGCCGCCCATGATGGCGTCGATGCCCCGCACCCGCGAGGCCATCTTCAAGTCCACGTCCATGCCGTTGTGGCTGAGCACCAGCACCACTTGCGCGCCCTTGGCCCGCACCTCATCGACCATGCTTTGCATGCGCGTGTCTTGGATGCCAAAGGCCCAATCGGCCACCATGTAGCGCGGGTTGGCAATCGGGGTGTAGGGAAAAGCC
>RFNL01000357.1 GCA_009927195.1 Betaproteobacteria bacterium
CTCCGGGGTGAGTTCGCGCTCCAGTATTTTTTGCAGCCATTCCTGCGGCACTTCTTTGGTGAAGTCGGCAATCATCTCCACGCCTTTGAAGTAGGCGCCGAACGCGCGGTCAAATTTGTCGTAATGCTTTTCGTCTTTGACCAAAGCGGTGCGGCTCAAATGGTAAAAGTCGTCCATGCTCGGCGCATCGCTGTCGGGGCCAACCACATTGGCTTGCAAGGCTTCCAGCAAGCTCAGGTACTCTTTGACGGACACCGGCAACTTGGCTGCCCGCAAGGTGTAGAAAAAGTCAATCAACATGGCAAGCCCCTTTCATTGGGCAAACAGGTTGGTTTGGCAAAGATCATCCAGGCCACTCAGGGGCTCAGCGGTTGCGGCTTTGCATGAACACCAGCTTTTCGAACAAGGTCACATCTTGTTCGTTTTTGAGCAAAGCCCCAACCAAAGGCGGCACCGCCACTTTGTTGTCTTGGGTTTGCAGGGCTTCCAAAGGGATGTCTTCGGCCACCAGCAGTTTGAGCCAGTCGAGCAACTCGCTGGTGCTGGGTTTCTTTTTCAGGCCAGGCAGGTTGCGCACGTCGTAAAAGGTTTTCATGGCCACCGCCAGCAGGTCTTGCTTGAGGGTGGGGAAGTGCACCGCCACAATTTGTTTCATGGTATCGGGCTCAGGGAACTTGATGTAGTGGAAAAAGCAGCGCCGCAAAAAGGCGTCGGGCAATTCTTTTTCGTTGTTGGAGGTGATGAACACCAAAGGCCTTGCTCGGGCGCGCACCAGTTCGCGAGTTTCGTAGCAATAAAACTCCATGCGGTCGAGTTCACGCAGCAAGTCGTTGGGGAATTCGATGTCGGCTTTATCGATCTCATCGATCAGCAATGCCACGGGTTTGTCAGCGGTAAAGGCCTGCCACAAAACGCCTTGGACGATGTAGTTGTGGATGTCCTTGACCCGCTCGTCACCGAGTTGGCTGTCGCGCAAGCGGCTGACCGCATCGTATTCGTAGAGACCTTGTTGGGCCTTGGTGGTGGATTTGATGTGCCACTGCAGTAATTGAACGCCCATGGATTCGGCCACCTCTTCGGCCAACATGGTTTTGCCAGTCCCAGGCTCTCCCTTGACCAGCAACGGGCGCTTGAGGGTGATGGCGGCATTGACCGCCAATTTGAGGTCTTGGGTGGCGACGTATTTATCTGAGCCTTGAAATTTCATGTTTTGAAGGTTCCAATGTTTGCATGGGACTGACACATGGGGTCGATATAATGAAATTCATTCAAATCGATTTTCAAGATTGTCTTCGCAAAATGAATGCCATACTGTCTTATGTGTTTGTCGCCGCTGTCACTTGCGTGACCACTGCCACCTTGGCCCAGGAGATCAAGGGCGACGCCCAGGCAGGGTCCAAAAAAATCGCCATGTGCATTGGCTGTCATGGCATCAAAGGCTATCAGGCCAGTTTTCCCGAGGTTTACAAGGTACCCATGATCTCTGGGCAAGGTGGCAAATACATCGTCTCTGCTTTGAATGCTTACAAAGCCGGTGACCGCAAACACCCTACCATGCGTGGCATTGCCCAATCCTTGAGTGACCAAGACATGGCGGACATTGCTGCTTATTACGAACAGCATGGTATCGCAGGACCGGTGCCGGAAAAGGCCGCAGATGCCAGTGGCAAAGCGGCCGAATTATTGGCCAAAGGCGCATGTGTCTCATGCCATGGCCCCAACTTCAGCAAACCCATTGACCCCAGTTACCCCAAAATTGCCGGTCAGCACAAAGACTATTTGTTTGTGGCCCTGAAGTCATACAAGAGCGAAGGTCAAGCCACGTGGGGCCGCAACAATGGTGTGATGGGCGGTATCGCCAAGCAGTTCAGCAATGCCGAGTTGAAGGAACTGGCCCAATACATCAGCAGCCAGCCCGGTGAGTTGAGGGTCGTGCCTCAATCAAAGTTTCGTTGACTCTCTCTCCTGGGGTGAGATGAGCCTCCCCCATCTCATGCCCATCGACTTCACCCTGAAAAGGGTGAGCAGATTTCGAAACTTGCCCCATGGCGAGCACGAACTGGTCAGTGCTTTTTTCGAGGGCACGGTCAGAGGCTTTTATGTCGATGTAGGCGCCAACCATCCCACAGAGGATTCGCAGTCGTGGCATTTGGAGCGCTTGGGTTGGGATGGATTGCTGATTGAGCCCTTGCCCCACTATTGCAACTTGCTCAGGGCTTCTCGCACGGGACGGGTGGTCCAATTGGCTTGTTCAAGCCCGGCCAACGACAGACAAACCATGCCAATTTTGGTGGCTGGTGTTCACTCCACCCCGAATACCAGCCCGATTGCCCTGGGGGCCAATGCTCAAGCCGTGATACAGGTGCTAACCCGTAACCTGGATGCAGTGTTGAAGGAAAATGAAGTTGAACCCGAATTTGATTTGCTGTCCATCGACGTAGAAGGCCATGAGATGGAAGTATTCAAAGGCTTTGAATTGGGCTTTTGGCGACCGCGATTGGTTCTGCTTGAGGACCATGTGATTGGCTTGGACAAACACCGCTTCATGACCTTGCATGGTTACCAGTTGCTAATGAGGACGGGTCTCAATGCTTGGTATGTCCCCCAATCACAGGGCTACACCTTGTCGCTGTTCGCTCGCTGGCAAAAATGGCGCAAGTATTGGCTAGGCCTTTGGTGGCGGCAACTCAAATACAGGCGCTGACCTGCTTTTTTCGGGCATTTGGCGCTTTGGGTCTCAAGGGCATCAATCGTGGCTGATCAAGCGTTGGATGGCCTCTAGGTAGGCCGCTCCATCGGGCGGACGACCGCTGCGCTGGCTCTCCCACAGCATGGCACCCAGGCATTCCATCACGCCGTGGTGGGCCTCATGCAGCGAGTCTTTGTGCGAAGTGAGTTGCGCCACGGCTTGGCGGATGCCAGGTGGTTGATCGATGGAGCACTGTTCGCTGATTGATAAGTGCATGGACAGGTGCAAAAAAGGGTTGGTGTGGCCGACCTCCACGGGGTAGGTTTGGCGCAGGGCCCAGGCCTCATCCGACAAGATGCGGTGAAACTCAGGATGCGCTTGTACCCACTGGGCGGCCAGGGTTTGCAAGGTGTCCAGAGGCTCAGCTTGTTGCCATCGCGACATCACCTGGCAAAAAAATCGTCGCACATCGTCCTGAGAGGGTGAAAACATGACCTAAGTCCAAGTGGCTGAGCAGCTTTGCCAGAGGGGTGGCTACCTTACATCATAATGGCCACCCATCGGTCAGGGTGTGTTCAAACGCGTAACACCCTACTCACCACCGCAGCAACCCCGAAGCAAAGGACTTCCATGAAACAGGCCTTCATTTGCGACGCCATTCGCACCCCTTTTGGTCGTTATGGGGGCGCTTTGTCATCGGTGCGCACCGATGACTTGGCTGCGGTGCCTTTGATGGCCTTGATGGCGCGCAACCCCAAGGTGGATTGGGCGGCGGTGAGCGATGTGATTTTCGGTTGCGTGAACCAAGCGGGCGAAGATAACCGCAACGTCGCCCACATGGCCAGTTTGTTGGCGGGTTTGCCGGTGGGTGTGCCGGGTGCCACCATCAACCGTTTGTGCGGTTCGGGCTTGGATGCGGTGGGTACTGCTGCACGTGCCATCCGCTCAGGTGAAGCCCATTTGATGATCGCTGGTGGGGTGGAGAGCATGAGCCGTGCCCCATTTGTCATGCCCAAGTCCGACAGCGCGTTTGGACGCAATGCCGAAATTTTCGACACCACCATTGGTTGGCGTTTTGTCAATAAAAAGATGAAAGCCCAGTACGGCGTGGACTCGATGCCCGAGACCGCTGAAAACGTGGCTGTGGAACACGGCATTGAGCGTGAAGCCCAAGACCGCATGGCCTTGGCCAGCCAGCGCAAGGCTGTAGCGGCCCAAAAGGCGGGGTTTTTTGATGCAGAGATCACCCCGGTGAGCGTGCCTCAGCGCAAGGGTGAACCTGTGACGGTGGCTCAAGACGAACACCCCCGAGAGACCAGCATGGAGTCGTTGGCCAAGCTCAAAGGCGTGGTACGGCCCGATGGCAGCGTCACTGCTGGCAACGCCAGCGGTGTCAATGATGGCGCTTGTGCCTTGTTGCTGGCCGATGAAAAAACCGCTGCCCAGCAAGGATTGCAAGCGCGTGCGCGTGTGGTCGGCATGGCCACTGCGGGTGTGCCGCCTCGGGTAATGGGCATTGGCCCAGCACCCGCCACTGAAAAAGTCCTGGCCTTGACCGGTTTGTCGCTGGCGCAAATGGATGTGATCGAACTCAATGAGGCCTTTGCCGCACAAGGCTTGGCCGTATTGCGCCTGTTGGGCTTGTCCGATGATGACGATCGCGTCAACCCCAATGGCGGGGCCATTGCTTTGGGTCACCCATTGGGGGCCAGCGGCGGTCGTTTGGTGACAACGGCGATCAACCAATTGCACCGCAACGGTGGGCGCTACGCCTTGTGCACCATGTGCATCGGTGTGGGCCAGGGCATTGCCGTGGTCATCGAGCGGGTCTGAATATCACTGCTCGACAAAGGCCCGCTCCACCACAAAGTCTCCCGGCGTTGTGGTGTTGCCCTCTTTGAAGCCGCGCGCTTCCAGCATGGCCTTGGTGTCTTTGAGCATTTGCGGGCTGCCGCACAACATGACCCGGTCGCGCGAGGCATCAAAGGCTGGCAGGCCCAGGTCGGCGAACAACTTTCCGTTTTCGATCAAATCGGTGATACGACCTTGGTGTTCAAAGGCCTGACGCGTCACCGTGGGGTAGTAGCGAAGTTGTTTGGCCACAAATTCCCCTAGCAAGTCGTGCTGCGGCAGTTCATCGCGCAGGAACTTCAAATACGCCAACTCGTTGACCTCTCGCACGCCATGGACCAAGATGACTTTTTCAAACCGCTCATAGGTCTCAGGATCTCGGACAATGCTCAAGTAGGGTGCCAAACCCGTTCCAGTGCCCAGTAAATACAGATTTTTGCCAGGCAGCAAGTAATCAATGAGCAAGGTGCCGGTGGGTTTTCGCCCAACGATCAAGGTGTCTCCGACTTGAATGTGTTGCAAGCGAGACGTCAAAGGGCCATCCGGCACTTTGATGCTCAAAAATTCCAAATGCTCTTCATAGTTGGCACTGACGATGCTGTAGGCGCGCAACAAAGGTTTGCCATTGACCGGCAACCCAATCATGGTGAAGTGTCCATTGGAAAAGCGCAGGGCTGTGTCGCGTGTGGTGGTGAAGCTAAATAGGCGGTCGGTCCAATGGTGAACCGACAAAATTTTTTCTTCTAAAAAGGCGCTCATGAATGGTGAACTTTGATCTATGAATATGGATTTTATGTCAGCACTTTGTGTTTCATGCCCATTCTTCTATTGCGTTACCGTGGCAAGATGCTCGTGTTTGAAGCATGGATATGTGTATCACCAAGAGGGTTTGTAGGGTGGGTTGTCCTTGACTGAAGCTTTCATCACCGATCCGTATTTCTACAGCCTGGCCGTGCCGGCCGTGCTGCTATTGGGTTTGAGCAAAAGCGGCTTTGGTGCAGGCTTTGGCTCATTGGCGGTGCCCATCATGGCGATGGCCATCAGCGTGCCGCAAGCGGCAGCGATATTGATGCCCATTTTGCTGGTGATGGACTTGTTGGGCCTACATGCGTTTCGGCGTGATTACGACGTGAAGTTGCTGCGCTTTTTGATTCCCTGGGGCATGGTGGGCATAGGGATTGGGTTTTTGTTGTTCAAAAACATGGAAACGCGTTGGGTGGCCGGCTTGGTGGGCTTGACGACGTTGCTCTTCTTGGCCCAGCGTTTGGTTTTCCCACCCACCGCCAGCAGCCGTCCAGCGCCACGTTGGCTGGGGGCTGTTTTGACCGCCACTTCGGGTTTCACCAGCTTCATCGCCCATGCTGGCGGACCACCCATCAATGCCTATGTGCTGCCCATGCGCATGGCACCGATGGTCTACACCGCCACCATGTCGTTTTTCTTTTTCTTTGTGAATGCGGGCAAATGGATTCCTTATGCATTTTTGGGTTTGCTGGATTGGCGCAATTTCATCACTTCGCTGATCTTGATGCCTTTGGCCCCTGTGGGTGTTTGGGCCGGTGTGCGGGTGGCGCGCACCATTGAACCCACATTGTTTTACCGCTTGGTCTATTTGGGGATGTTTTGCACCGGCACCAAATTATTGGTCGATGCCTTCAGCGGGTAAATTTGGCTGATTCGCTGCGAATTTGACGCAGGGTTCATACCTGAGGGGAAGCCCCCGAAAAACCCTGCTGTCGCCAAGCCTCATACACCACCACTGCAACCGCATTGGACAGATTCAAGCTGCGCTGGCCCTCGCGCATGGGCAGGCGCAGTTGGTGCTCGGGTGCAAATTGTGCGCGCAACGCATCAGGCAGGCCCGCAGTTTCGCTGCCAAACACCAGCCAATCGCCCGGTGCAAACGCGGTGTCATGCGGGCTGACCTGCCCTCGGGTGGTCAGGGCATAGGCTTGTCCGCCCTGGGTCAACATGGTCTGGCCCAGGGCTTGCCAATTGGCATGGGTGTGCAACTGCACCACCTCGTGGTAATCCAAGCCGGCACGGCGCATTTGCTTGTCACTCAAATCAAAGCCCAACGGCTCCACCAAGTGCAGCTGGCATCCCGTGTTGGCCGCCAAGCGGATCACATTACCCGTGTTGGGTGGAATTTCAGGGTGAACCAAGACGATGTGAAACATGGTGGGGATTGTCTGCGACAGACGAGCGAACTGTGTCTGGGGCCAGTGGGGGCGTATCGGTGCGTGCAAACACCACCGCAGTGATGTGTTGCACACCGACTTGGCGCAAGGCCAAGGCGGCTGTTTGCAAACTGCTGCCGGTGGTCATGACATCGTCGATCAACACCACTCGACGCCGATGCAACGCGTTGGCATGAGCGGGATGGACCACCATGGTCCCGATCAGATTGCCCAGGCGCTCGGCCCTGGGCAGGCTGGCTTGGGTGGGTGTGTGGCGGATGCGCAGCAGTGCGTCACGAATGGTTTTGCCAGGGGATAAATGCCGCGCCAATTCCAGGGCCTGGTTGAAGCCGCGCTCGCGCAAGCGCTCTCGCGACAAGGGCATGGGCAATACCGCATCGGCCCATTCCAACGCCGGTTCTACCCCTGGGGCGTGTTGCATGACATGCGCCAGATCTGCCGCACTGGCGCTGTCGCCGGTGAATTTCAAACGCGCCACGCAGGCATCCCATGGAAAGCTGTAGTCCACCGCACACAGGGCCTGATCCCAGGCAGGGGGAGATGCACAGCACGAGGGGCAAGGATGGGCAAAGCCGGGCAAGGCGCAAATCGGGCAGCGCGCCAATGGCTGCGCAAATCGCTCGATGCAAGCGCTGCAAATGGCTTGGGCTGGCCAAGCCTGGCAAATGCTGCACACACTCAAGCCACGCGGAAATGCCCCCCGTTGAATGAGTGCAGCCAAGTCAAACAAGCCCATTGCGCCAATATACTGCCCGCCATGTCCAAGGCCAAGACTGCGCTTCCCCCCACGCTCGATGCAAAGGCCGCGCGCAAGTGGCTGGAGCGGCCACAACCCCAAGCCGCCTGGTTGAGCGAAGAGGTGGCCAGACGCATGCAGCAGCGGCTCGATTGGTTTCGGCAAACGCCTCGAACCTGGGCCCATTGGCACCCCAGTGACAGCGGGTTACAGGTGCAGGCCTCTTTGCGCCAGCGTTATCCCAAAGCTGCTTGTTGGCTGGTGGAGCCCAACCCCCAGCGCGCAGCCCTGGCCCGTCAGCGACTGGGAGAACCTTGGTGGCGGGCTTGGCGACGCGGGGGGGTGCACATGGGGCCTATCCCCGATGAAGGGTTGGACATGGTGTGGGCCAATATGTTGCTGCACCACATCGCACGTCCGCTGGATTTAATGGGCCAGTGGCTTCGGTCTTTGGCCATTGACGGATTTGTCATGTTTTCAACCCTGGGACCAGACAGTTTGCGCCAATTGCAGGTGGTGCATCGCCAAATGGGTTGGGGGCAGCCAGGACCCGATTTGACCGATATGCATGACTGGGGCGATATGTTGTTAGAGGCTGGGTTTGCCCAACCGGTGATGGACATGGAGCGCATCACCCTG
>RFNL01000214.1 GCA_009927195.1 Betaproteobacteria bacterium
GAATTGGCAGACCTGGCCGTCGATGAGCTGACCGCCATCACCGGCCAACCCGAGGAGGAGGCCAAGGCCCTGATCCTGAAGGCACGCGAACATTGGTTCGCAGGTCAAGAGTAATGGTCATGGAGAGGAACACCACAAATGTCCAATACGACGGTAGCAGAGTTTGCCAAAGAGCTCAAAAAATCCACCTCCATCTTGGTCGAGCAATTGCGCTTCGCGGGGGTTGAAAAATCCTCACCCAACGACGATTTGTCAGACGCTGATAAACAAAAACTATTGAATTACCTCAAGGTCAGTCATGGCAGTGATCCTGCCGAACGAAAAAAGATCACTTTGGTCAAAAAATCCACCAGTGAAATCAAGCAAGCCGATGCCACCGGCAAGGCCCGCACCATTCAAGTGGAGGTGCGTAAAAAACGCACCTTCATCAAGCGTGATGATGGCCCAGAATCCCAAGATTCCATTCCTGTTGCAGCGATCGTGCCGCCCCCCGCGGTGCCGGCTGTTCCGGTCATTGATGAGGATGAACTCAAACGCCGTGAAGCCCAAGCTCAGCGCCAAGCTGAACTGATTCGCCGCCAAGAAGCGGAAATTTCGGCCAAACGTGAGGCGGCCCAGGCCAAGGCTTTGGCCGCCAAACTGATCCAGGAGTCTGCGCCACAGCCAGCGGTTGATGTCCCTGTGGCAGTGCCGCCCACACTTCAACCGGTTGCCGCGAAGGCGGCAGAAGTGGCAGAGCAAAAAGCCCAAACCGATCTGGATACCAGCAAAGCCAGCGATGAGCGTCGCCGCAAGGCGTTGGCCGAAGCCGAAGCCATTCGCTCCATGATGAACGCGCCCAAGCGCGTCTTGGTGGCCAAAAAGCCTGAAGAACCCAAAGCCGTCGAAACAGCCGTTGTGAAGAAGGGCACCTTGCACAAACCTGCGGTGGGCACTGTCAAAGCGGCCCCCGCCAAACCGGCAGGTGCCGATGCCGCGCCCAAAGAAGGTCAAAAAGAACTCAAAAGTGCCAAACTGTCCTCCAGTTGGGCCGATGATCAAAGCAAGAAAAAAGAAATCAAAACCCGTGGCGACACCAACGCTGGCGTGGGTCGCAACAGTTGGCGGGGCGGGCCGCGTGCGCGCAGCCGTGATCGCGATCGCGAAGACCCGCCACTGGTCAGCGCCCCCGTTGAACAAAGGGTCATCGAGGTCCATGTGCCCGAGACCATCACGGTGGCAGAGTTGGCCCACAAGATGGCGATCAAAGCCTCAGAGGTCATCAAGCAACTGATGAAACTGGGTCAGATGGTCACCATCAATCAACCGCTGGACCAAGACACCGCCATGATCGTGGTGGAAGAAATGGGTCACAAAGCCATCGTTGCCGCTTTGGATGATCCCGAGGCCTTCACCGACGAAGAAGATTTGGCCACCCATGCCGAGGCCATGCCCCGTGCCCCAGTGGTCACGGTGATGGGCCACGTCGATCACGGCAAAACATCTTTGCTGGATCGCATTCGCCAAACCCGAGTGGCTGCTGGGGAAGCTGGAGGCATCACCCAGCACATCGGTGCTTACCATGTGGAAACCCCGCGCGGCGTTATCTCTTTCCTGGACACGCCCGGTCACGAGGCTTTCACCGCCATGCGTGCCCGGGGTGCCCAAGCCACCGACATTGTGATTCTGGTGGTGGCCGCTGACGATGGTGTCATGCCCCAAACGCGCGAGGCTATCAAGCATGCCAAATCGGCAGGCGTTCCCATCGTCGTGGCATTGAACAAAATGGACAAGCCCGATGCCAACCCTGATCGCGTCAAAGGGGAGTTGGTCAGTGAAGAGGTGGTGCCTGAGGAGTTCGGCGGCGATTCACCTTTTGTACCGGTTTCAGCCAAAACGGGGGACGGCATCGACCAGTTGCTGGAGCAAGTCCTGTTGCAAGCTGAAGTGTTGGAACTCAAAGCGCCCATTCAAGCCATGGCCAAAGGCTTGGTGATTGAAGCCAAATTGGACAAAGGACGGGGACCTGTGGCCACGGTCTTGGTGCAGTCTGGTACATTGAATGTGGGTGATGTGGTCTTGGCCGGTCAAACCTTCGGCCGGGTGCGCGCCATGCTGGATGAGAACGCCAAGACCATCAAATCGGCTGGTCCTTCGATTCCGGTGGAAATCCAAGGCCTTACCGATGTGCCCCAAGCAGGCGATGAGTTCATGGTCATGGCCGATGAGCGCCGAGCCCGAGAAATCGCCACTTACCGGGCTGGAAAGTTCCGCAATACCAAGTTGGCCAAGCAGCAAGCGGCCAAGTTGGAGAACATGTTTACCGACATGGCGGCGGGCGATGTCAAGCTGCTGCCCATCATTGTCAAAGCCGATGTACAGGGTTCATTGGAGGCTTTGTCCTCTTCCGTGCTCAAATTGTCGACCGAAGAGGTAAAAGTTCAATTGGTGTATGCCGCTGTGGGCGGCATCAGCGAATCCGACATCAATTTGGCCGTTGCCTCCAAAGCGGTGGTGATTGGTTTCAACACCCGGGCCGATGCCGGTGCGCGCAAAGTGGCCGAAGGCAATGGCGTTGACATCCGTTACTACAACATCATTTATGACGCCGTCGACGATCTCAAAGCGGCCATGTCAGGCATGTTAACGCCGGATAAAAAGGAAGAAATTTTGGGCACTGCCGAGATCCGCGAGGTCTTCAAGGTCAGCAAAATTGGCTCGATTGCGGGCTGCATGGTCACCTCCGGTTTGGTGCGACGCAATGCGCGCTTGCGCTTGTTGCGTGACAATGTGGTGATCTTCACCGGCGAGTTGGACAGTTTGAAGCGCTACAAGGACGATGCACGCGAGGTCAAAGAAGGTTTCGAGTGCGGTTTGAACATCAAAGGTTACAACGATATTTCCAAAGGCGATCAACTCGAGTTCTTCGAAATCAAAGAAGTGGCCCGTGTACTCTGAGACCGTTGACGTTGCAACCCCTTTTGATTTGACCCTTTGGCAACCAAAAAGACATCATTGCCGCACCGAGGTTTTCGGGTGGCCGACCAGATCCAGCGCGATCTGTCGGCTTTGATCGCGCGTGAACTCAAAGACCCTCGGGTGGGTTTGGTGACCATCAATGCGGTCGAAGTCACACCAGACTATGCCCATGCCAAGGTGTTTTTCAGTTGTTTGGGGGGGGATGCAGCAGTGGCCTCCGAAGGACTGAACCAGGCCGCAGGTTTTTTGCGCAGTGGTTTGTTCAAGCGACTGCACATCCACACCGTACCGACCTTGCATTTTGTCTACGACCGCACCACCGAAAAGGCGGCTGACATGAATGCTTTGATTGCCAAAGCCGTTTCCTCACGGGT
>RFNL01000136.1 GCA_009927195.1 Betaproteobacteria bacterium
CGATGTGGCCTGTGGCCAAGCCGATCGCATCACCCCGGCCCAAGGCTGCGCCCAATTGGCCGCGCAATTGCGGGTGCCTTTTCATCTGCTCGGTGATGTGGGGCATGCCTGCCCCTTGGAAGCAGCGCAGGCCGTCAATGAATTGCTGTTTTCGCCAACTGGAGGGCGTGCATGAGCGATCCTGACCGCTACCTGGTTCCCGCGTTGCAAAGGGGCTTGCAATTGATGCAGCAGTTCAACCGCGATGAACCTGCCCACACCAGCGCTGCTTTGGCGCGCAAGTTGCAAATGCCCAGGGCTTCTGTGTTTCGCATGCTCTACACCCTGGAGCAAATGGGCTTTGTCGAACGTGGGGCCGACGGGGTGACGTACCGCTTGGGCTTGGCCGTGTTGCGCCTGGGATTTGAGACCATCGCCTCCATGGAACTGGCCGAACAGGCGCGCCCGGTCATCGCCGCCTTGTGTGAGCGCACCGGATATTCGTCTCATTTGGTGTTGCGCGAAGGCCAGGAGGTGGTGTTTGTGGTCAAGTCGCCGGGTCGCAATGCCTTGTTCCACTCCATCCAGGTGGGTGCCCGATTGCCCGCGCACGCAACGGTTTTGGGCCGGGTCTTGATGGCCCATTTGAGCTTGGCCGATTTGGTCAACATTTACCCTCAGGAGCCCCTGCCCCAGTTCACCGCCCAAACCCCCACCACCCGCGCACAGTTGCTGCAGATGATTGAGCAAGACAGGGCGCGCGGTTATGGCACCAGCCAAGGCGGGTTCGAGTCGGGCATTTCCACCGTGGTGGCACCGGTTTTCAATGACGCTCAGCAAGTGGTGGCCGCAGTGAGCGTGACCATTCCAAGCCAGCGCATAGAACCGCGGGATCTGCCGCATGTGGTGCAAGAGGTGCAAAGCGCTGCAGCCCAACTGACCCAGCGCATCAGCCATATCGACCCCACCTTTCAAGCCCATGCCCGGGCCCGTCCTGCTGCGCGGCCCACGCGCAGCGCCAACCGCATCGCCGCATGAGCCAGCCCTTGAACCAACCCTCAGACCCATCCGCCCAACGCATCACGGTGGGTGAACTGGCTGTGCGCTTTATGCAAGCCAGCGGAGTGAAAACCGCCTACGGTGTGATCTCCATCCACAACATGCCCATCTTGGATGCCATGCACCAGCGCGGGCAAGTGCGCTTTGTCTCTGCCCGTGGCGAAGCGGGTGCTTGCAACATGGCCGATGCAGCCGCACGGGTCAGCGGCATCTGGGGCGTGTGCATCACCAGCACTGGCACGGGAGCTGGTAATGCTGCGGGTGCCTTGGTGGAAGCCTTGACGGCGGGCACACCCATGTTGCACCTGACGGGGCAAATTGAATCGGCCTACGTCGATCGCGACTGGGGCTACATTCATGAGGCACCCGCACAATTGGCCATGTTGTCGGCGGTGAGCAAAGCGGCTTTTCGCATCCGTGAGGCGCAAAGCGCATTGAGCATTTTGCGCGAAGCCCACCGTTTGGCGCACACCCCACCGTGTGGGCCGGTGAGCATTGAAATACCCATTGATGTGCAAGCCCAGTGGATGGATGCGCCCGCAGATGTATCCCCCTTGCCGCTGACACCCTTGCCGCCAGACCCTCAGCGCATGGATGTTTTGGCCCAGCGCCTGGGCCAGGCCCGGCGGCCTTTGTTGTGGTTGGGGGGGGGTGCCCGACACGCTGGTGCGGCGGTGCAGCGCTTGGTGAACATGGGTTGGGCGGTGGTCAGCTCGGTCCAAGGGCGCGGCATTCTGGCTGAGCAACACCCCATGAGTTTGGGGGCATTCAATGTGCAAAAGCCAGTCGAGGCCTTGTATGCCAGTGTCGATGCCATGCTGGTGGTGGGTTCACGTTTGCGCAGCAACGAAACCCTCAACTACAAGCTGCAATTGCCCGCGACTCGCTATCGCATCGATGCCAACCCTTTGGCCGATCAGCGTGCTTACAGCAGCGAGTATTTTGTCCATGCCGATGCCCACCTGGCCTTGCATGCTTTGGCCGATCGCTTGCAATCGCGCATGCAAATCGACCCCCACTGGGCCCAGGATGTGGCGCAAGCGCGCCAAGCGGCTGAAGCGCAGGTGGATGCGAGCTTGGGCCCTTATGTCGCCTTGAAAGACAGCCTCAATCGCGCCGTGGCCCAAGCCGGTCAAGGTGTGTGGTGGGTGCGTGACATCACCTTGTCCAACAGCATGTGGGGCAATCGCAGTCTGCATTTGGATCACCCCCGGGCCGGCGTCCACGCCTTGGGCGGCGGTATCGGCCAGGGTTTGGCCATGGGCATAGGGGCTTCATTGGCGGCACAAGCCCATGCGCTGGGGCGCAAAACCATGGCCTTGGTGGGCGATGGCGGCTTGATGCTCAACCCGGGGGAGTTGGCCTGTGCCATGCAGGAGCAGGCCCCCATGGTGTTGTTGGTCATGAACGATCAGCGCTATGGCGTGATCCAAAACATCCAGGATGCCATGTACGGTGGGCGGCGCTGTTATGTGGATCTGTGCACACCCGATTTCTCGCTGCTGTGCGCCAGCCTCAAGATGCCCCACTTTTTGCTGTCCTCACCAGATATGTGTGAGCCTGTGTTGGCCCAGGCCATGGCCTTGGATGGGCCAGTGATGGTGGAAGTGGACATGAACCGCTGGGGGCCGTTTGCCACCAAATTTGCTGGCCCTCCGCGCAAGGATCCGGCATGACCCGCAGCAGCGCATTGACAATGATTGGATTGGGTGCGATTGGCCGTGCGCTGGTTGAACGAACCCGCGATTGGCCGGGTTTGACACTGCGCCATGTGGTGGTCACGCCGCGTTCGGTACCGGCGGCTCAGCAATGGTTGGGGCCCCAGGTTCAGGTGCTCACCGATGTGCCCCCCGATGCCCGGTGGGTGTTGGAGTGTGCCGGCCATGGTGCGATTGAGCAACACGTGCTGCCCGCTTTGCAGCGCGGCATTGAATGCGCCCTGTTGTCGGTGGGTGCTTTGGCCAGCACGGGATTGGCCCAGCGGCTTGAAAACGCAGCGCGCGCTGGGCAAACACAGGTGCATCTGCTCAGTGGGGCCATAGGGGGCATTGATGCGATTGCCGCTGCCCGCTGGGGTGGTTTGAGCGAAGTCACTTACACCGGTCGCAAACCACCGCAAGGTTGGCGCGGCAGTGCGGCCGAGTCGGTACTGGACCTGGACCAGCTGCAGGAGGCCACGGTTTTGATCGAAGGCAGTGCCGCTGAAGTGGCTTTGAAGTACCCCAAAAATGCCAATGTTGCGGCCACCATCGCATTGGCCGGCTTGGGGCTTCAAGCCACCCGGGCCTGTTTGATCGCCGATCCCAAGGTCAGTGAAAACATTCATGAAATCGATGTGCGGGGTGCGTTTGGACAGATGCAATTGACCATGCGTGGGCAACCATTGCCGGAAAACCCCAAGACATCGATGTTGACGGTCTTGTCTGCCTTGCGCTATTTGAACCAACGCAGTTCGGCCCTGACCATATGAGCCATATGAATTCCCCTGTACAAGGACAGACATGATCGAAGGCATTGATCGGATCACCTACGGCATTGAGGACACGCCCGCACAGTGGGAGGCGGTGCAGCGGTTTTTTGGCGATTGGGGCCTGCAAGCCTTGCCTGTGACGTCTGCGGCCCACATTTGGGAAACCCTCAATGGGGCGCAAGTGTGTGTGCGTGCCATGAACGATCCAGCGCTGGACCCTGCCATCGAGCCGGGGCCGACCTTGCGCGCTGTTCAATGGGGGGTCCGCGATGCGGACAGCTTGCTGCAATTGCACCAGCAGATGCATGCGATGCCAGGTTTTCAAAGCCACGGCCTCAACAACGCAGCGGTTGCCAACGACGCCAACGTGTCATGCTTGGATCCGCATGGATTGCGCCAAATATTTGCCCTCAGTATCAAGCGCAACGTGGATGTGCGTGGAACGCCCGCCAACGCCTATGGCGACATCCGCCGAATCGACCAAGCTTCGCCGGTGTATGAGCGAGCCACACCGGTGGACATCGGCCATGTGGTGTTGTTCACCGACCGCTTGCAAGCGGCAGAAGATTTTTATGCGGCGCTGGGTTTTGTGGCCTCTGACCGTTACCCCGGCAGGGGGGTGTTCATGCGCTGCGCACCGCAAGCCGGGCACCACGATGTGTTCTTGCTGCAAGTGCCCGGCAAGCCCATGGGCTTGAACCATGTGGCCTTCACGGTGCGGGACATCCACGAAGTTTTTGGCGGCGGCTTGCACATGAGCCGGTGTGGTTGGAAAACCCAACTCGGTCCGGGGCGGCACCCGGTTTCCTCGGCCTATTTTTGGTATTTTGAAAACCCCTGTGGTGGCTTGATCGAATACAACGCCGATGAGGACCACCTCACCAGCGCCTGGCAAGCGCGCGAATTCACGCCCGGCCCGACTGTATTTGCCGAGTGGGCCATCGAAGGGGGCATTGACGGCCACACCCGCCGACAACCCCATAGTGCAGCCGGCGGCGGCTTTTTGACGGAGAAGAAACCATGAGCAACCCCGCAACCCCAAGGTTTTTGCAGCCTCACCAAGCCCAGCAACGACCGCCCACCAGTTTTGAAGATTTGTTGGGTGATGCATTGGAGCGTGCATTTGCCGCAGGCATCACGGAGTTGGCACCGTTGGTGGCCTACCTCAATCAAACCGGCCCATTGGGCCCCAACGCGCAAGCTTGGACCGAACAAAGTTTTGAAGCGGAAATCCATAAACTGGGAGCTTGATCATGTCGGATGTCGATGCCAAAGCAATTGAGCAACTTTTGTCACGGGGCTTGGAGGACTTGTGGTACCCGTTGTGCCCATCTCACTTCCTTAAAGACACGCCCTTGTCATTGCGCCGACTGGGCCGCAAGTTGGCCCTGTGGCGCGACCACGATGGGCAAGTGCACGCCTTGGAAGACCATTGCCCGCACCGGGGTGCACCCTTGTCCATGGGCGTGGTGCTGGGTGACAGACTGGCCTGTCCGTACCATGGCATAGAAGTGCGCTGCGACGGCACGGTCACCAAAGTCCCGGCCAGCCCCGGCTGTACCTTGGAGGGATCGCGGGCTGCATTGTCTTTTCATGTCACTGAAGCGCATGGGGCCATCTGGTTGTTCAACACCTCCACCCACGTGGACCATGCCCCACCACTTGAGTTACCCGAAGAGCTCACCAGTTCAGCGCATTCACATTTTCTTTGCTACAACGAGTGGCAGTGTGATTACCGCTATGCGCTGGAGAATGTGATGGACCCCATGCATGGCACTTTTTTGCACAAACAGTCGCACTCGATGGCCGATGGCGATATCAGCGCCAAGTTTCAGTTGCGGCGCACCGAGCATGGATTTGTGTTCGAAAAGCAAGGTCAGCGCGATGTCAACTTCGACTGGACCGAATGGGGTGACACCGGGACCCATTGGATGCGCTTGGAAATTCCTTACCCCAAGACCGGCGGGCCAGGCGGCAACTTCATCATTGTGGGCTTTGTCACGCCGATCCATGAGCGCTTGGCTGCGGTGTTTTTTTGGCGCTGCCGCAAAGTCAGCGGATGGCAACGCAGTGCTTGGCGTTTTCTGTATCGCAACCGCCTGGAAGCCCGTCACTGGCGCGTGTTGGAGCAAGACCGGGTGATGCTGGAGCAAATGGAGGTCGACGCTCGCGAGCGAGAGCACCTGTATGAGCACGATGTGGGGCTGTCGCGCTTGCGCCGATACCTGGAGAGCATGGCAAACCAACAATTACTGGCCAAGGTCAGCAAACCCGTGGCCGAGATATCGATCAAGTCAAACTGAACCTGTCACAACCGGACCTGAAAGGGTGAGAAATTGGTGTCCCGGTCATAGTGATCCTCGGCTTCCTTGCGTTTGAGCCAACCCACCACCTGATAGGTCAGGGGCGTGGCCAAAACCTCCCAACCGGTTTTCAAAAAGTACTGGGCCACGGCCACTTGGATCACCTGTTCGGTGGGCCAAATGCCGTAGAAGGCGATCACATAAAACAGCGAGGAGTCGAACAATTCCCCAACGGCGGTAGAGCCAATGGTTCTGGCCCACAAGTGCCGCCCCTCGGTCCAGATCTTCATTTTGGCCAATACAAAACTGTTGACCAAGCTACCAGCCCAAAACGCCACCACAGAGCCTGCAACGATGCGCCATGTGTTGCCAAACACCATGCCCAGTCCTTGCTGCAGTTGCTCGTTATAGCTGCCAGGCGCAGCAGGCAGGTGAATGACCACGGCAGACATCAGGGCGGCAAATAGCAAGGCACCAAACCCGCACCACACTGCCCGACGGTCGTGTGCATAGCCATAAACCTCTGTGAGGATGTCGCCGAACAAATAAGCGATGGGGAAAAACAAAACACCTGCGCCAAACACCACGGTGCCCAAAACAGGCAAATCAACTTGCGCGGCCTTGCCCGGCCCGATCAAGTTGGAGCACAGCAACACAGTGACGAAAGCCACAACGATGAGGTCGTAGTACTTGTGCGAGCGGGCAGATGGAGAAGGCTTCATGGCGGATGATCGTGGTTAAAGGACTGGATTATCTGGCACGCGTCGGGACCGCAGAAACTGACCTGATTGCACCTAAATTGGGCGCTGCTGGTGCATCTCACCACCCCATCAGCGGCTCAAGGGGGATGGCGTTGGGCGGTTCAATAAGTCTTTGACTCCAAGGGGCATTGGTATCAAAATCCAAAACTTTGTAATTGGAATCGCCTGCATGACCGCTCAGAAGAAAAAACTCTACAAACATTTGGTTCAGTCGGTTTATTGCCGATTGGCGGTTTCTCCGGTTCATGGCATTGGCGTGTTTGCCATTCGTGCGATTCCCAAGGGAACGAATCCATTGCAAACCATGTCTTCACCCAAGGAATTCAAGTTCACGCGAAAAGAAATTGCCAAGTTGCCTAAAAGCGTTCGTGAACAAATCAAAATTTTTTGCTATTACTGCGAAGATGAAGTTCGTGTCTCCAGCATGGGACTCAACACCATGGACCTCGCCTTTTATCTCAACCATTCAAAACTACCCAACCTTCGCATGAAGAAAAATGGCGACTTCGAGGCCTTGCGCAACATCCGTACCGGTGAAGAGTTGATGATGGATTACGACCACAGCTTTGGCGAAAAGCACATTTTTTAAGCCGCCTGTGCCAGCGCGCTCAATCAATTTCGCGGTTTGTTTGCCATGGGCCGTTGCGGCCCAACAGATCAGCCCATGCCGTTGGCTTTTTTAATGGCTGGCGCAGTGCGGTAAATCTGGTTCCACACCTCTGGTGTGAAGTCGGTGTGCAAAGGAGAGGTGGTGTCCAAAGCCAGGGGATGGTCAGGGTCGGTCATGGCCAATGCGTAAATGGGTTCATGGTCGGTGACGAACAGCGATTTGTAGCCATAGTCACCCACAGGGCCCAGGTTGTAGAAACGAAATCCGTTTTTCGACGCCCAACGGCTTGCCAGCAAGCATGCAAACATGCCCGGAGAACGATTCTTGAAAGCCCGATTCCATTGGCAAAAGCTGCCGTACAACTGGTCGTATTCAGGCAATAGGATCGATACATCGGTCAATACCAACTCACCCAATGGGTCGTGGACTTTCAGCACCAATATGTCGAGTTTGCGGATGTAGTCCACAAAACCCTCGACCTCCAAGTCGTCGATGTAGCAATTGGCGAAGTGCTCGCCACCCATTTCAAACATGTCTTCAAGCGTGATCTGCGCGCCAGGAATGACCTCTTCACTGATGTCAAACAATTTGTACTGTTTGTCGTATTCGCTGAATTTGCGGGCTCTGCGGGGCTCTTCCCAAAAGGCTTTGGAATAAGTGTCGACCAAGCCGTATTGATCGTTGATAGGTACGCCATAAGGGCCTTCAGGGGGCAAGGCATACACGATGAACGGCTTGGGCGCTTGCACCAGCATTTCCTCGGTCACATCAATATAAGGGCACAAAGCATCCCAGCGCGATGTGTAATAAGTGATGTCGTTGTGTTCGCTCTCGATGCACAGGTTATCTTCGGTCCAACTTTGGTATCCAAGATGTTGAACATCATGGGACTCATTGGCGGAATCAATGGCTCGTAAGGGCGTAACGATCATTTTTGGGCTTCCTTTGGAAGAGGTGGGTGAGGCAACTTCTTTAAATCAAAATAGTCCGCATCGATGGAGAAATTTCGGCGCAAAAAAGAGGGGTCTTTTTTCTCCAGACCAAGAATGGCGATTTGGACCTGAGACAAATGTTGGTGTGCTTCACTGCCCACTTTTTTGAGTTGGCGAATGTAAGTGGGCATCAATGGACAATCAGAGTCGTAGAAAAACCGACGCAGCGTGGGATCAAAAGAAAGCGGATAAAGGCTGCAGGCAAAAGGTTTTTCTTGACCCATGGTGCAGCCCTGTTCTCCAAGGTATTCGCAATGCTTTTCAATGCAAATACCGCCCAATTTCTTTTTTTCCAGGCGGGTCAAACTGACTTCAAGGGGAGGGCTTCCGTCGTCGATCGTGCAACAACGCTGGCACTGTGCACAGTGGTCAAACAGCACGGTAATCCATGCCGCGAATAGCGGGCGTGATCAAGGGGTTAGAGGCGGAGACACTGCACCGATGACATTCGCGGTCATCATGGGGTTGCCATATTGAAGGTGGCCTGCCATGGCCATTTACTTTTTGCATTGCTGTTGTTGTTGATGATGGTAAGCGCCTTGTGGCTTTTACCGTCAAAGGTTTATGCTGTGCATTGTCGCCGTCTAGATTATTGATCCAATGGACTATGCCGTCAAGTTTGTTGGTGAATTTTTTAACATCGGTGTGCATGCTTTCATCAAAGGCATGATCTGGGAAAAAGCGAACACAAATAATCAGTCCTCTGCCGTAGACTGTGAGGAACTGTCTGCGAACCTGATCCTCACTCGAGAAATCTCATGAGTAACACGCAATTTGAATCATGTCCTTATGTATGGCCCAAGGCTGATTTTTCTCGGGTACCGTATGAAGTCTTCACCGATGCAAACATCTATCGTTTGGAAAATGAGCGGATATTTCGTGGCCCGGTGTGGAACTACTTGTGCCATGAGGTGGAACTGCCTGAAGTGGGCAGTTTCGTCACCAATTGGGTGGGTGATACCCAAGTGGTGATCACGCGGTCTGAAGATGAAAGTATTCACGCATTTGAAAATTCATGTGCACACCGCGGCGCACAGTTGGTTACGGCCGTTCGTGGACGCGCTCCCAGCATCACTTGCCCCTATCACCTTTGGAACTACTCACTCAAAGGGGCACTTACTGGTGTGCCTTTGCTCAAAGGCCTCAAAGGCAAGGGCGGCATGCCCCCTGATTTTCAAAAAACAGATCACGGACTCAATGCCATGAAAGTGGAGATCCATGCGGGACTGATCTTTGGCTGTTTCCATGACACCCCCCCCGATTTAAAAACCTTCTTGGGGCCCCATTCGCTGTCCCAGATCGATCGCTTATTGGTTCAAAGAAAGCCAAAGGTTTTGGGTTACTTGCGCCAACGCATTCCAGGCAATTGGAAGCTTTATAACGAGAATGTGCGCGACCCCTATCACGGCTCTTTGCTGCACCAATTTCAAGTTTCCTTTGGTTTGCAGCAACCCACCATGAAGGGGGGCATTAAATTGGATGCCGAACTCAAAAACACGTGGAACCACTCCATCCTGAGCGCCACGGACAAAGACAATCATGCTTTGGTGGCCCAAGCCTATGAGGGCACTGGCAAATTCAATCCCAACATGAAAATGGCCGACCCTGCTTTGATCCATGTCCCCTTGGACTTGGACGACGGGTACAAGACCACGATTTTGTCCATATTCCCATCCATGGTGGTGGCCCAAGTGGACAACACCTACGCCATACGGCACCTGCGCCCCAAAGGGCCTGATGCGGTGGAACTTCACATGACTTACCTGGGCTTTGAATCAGACACAGCAGCGCAAACGCAAGACAAGTTGCTCACCGCCAATTTCATTGGCCCTTCAGGCTACATATCTTTGGAAGATGGTGAAGCCTTGCGCTTGGTTCAGCAAGGGGTGAAATTGCGTCGACCCGGTGGTCATGAGGTTTTGGAAATGGGAGGAGTAGGGCCAGTCCAAGACACCGACTATCTGTCTCAAGAAATATCCATTCGTGGGTTTTGGCAGTACTACCACCACATCATGGGTTGGGGTAACGAATCGCCCTCGGGAGACGGTCAATGAACGAAACCATTTTGGAGGTCAGTGCTTTTTTGTATCGATACGCTGAATTGCTGGATGGGGAGCAGTTTGACCAATGGACCCAATTGTTTGATGTCAAGGATTGTCAATACCGGGTGTTATCGCGAGAAAACCAAGAACTTGGCCTTCCTCTGCCCATCATGGGTTGCTTCAGCCATGGCATGGTCTGTGACCGTGTGGCGATGTTGGCCAAAGGCGTGCTCACTTACCGACGCGATCGCTTATTGCGGCAAGTCTCCAACGTGCAATGCCATTCTATTGGTGATGCGAGCGTGAATGTGCGTGCCAATTTGGTGGTCTATCAGTCGAGTGAAGAAGGCGTTTCCAGCTTGTACATGGTGGCCAGGTACCAGGTGTATTGGCTCGGGCTGGCAATGGTTGGCGGATCAAAGTCATGGATGTGGTGGTCGATTCATTTGGCATCGACACCATGTTGGCAGTGCCATTGTGAGCCGGTAAACAATGGAAGAATGCAAGCGTTTGTGCACGGATTGAAAGCCCTGTTTGATTGACTTGATTCGATATTTTTGTTTGGTTGTCTGTATCGGTTTCACGGTTGTGGGGCCAGCACGTGCAACCAATCATGAAGTTGAATATGCTTTTTTCCACGATGACTCAGGCAATTTAACGTTTGCGCAAATTGAGCAGGCGCAATTCCAACCCTATGCCAACACCTTGCGCCTGGGGTATGCACGTGGCAACACATGGATCAAGGTCATTGTCAATCCAGCACGCGATGACCCCGACGAGTCGAAGTCTGGTCACTCAGGGGTATTGAGGGTTGGGCCCAACTATCTTGACCACGTGGATTTATACCAAAGGCAAGATGGTCGCGAGTCGATTTTGATGGCTGGGGACATGGCAAGTACTCGTCAAAACCAATGCAAGGATGACCTGTTTTGTTTTGATGTGGGATTGAGCGAAGAACAGTCTCGCACCCTGTTTCTCAAAATTCAAACCGATGGCGTTCGCTGGATTCAAATTCATTGGATCAATGACAGGGAATTGAATGCGCAGGTTTTAGATCGTGTGGCCCGCATCAGTTCAGCCCTTTCAATCTCTGTGGCCTTGTTGATATTGGGTGTGTTTTTTGCAATCTTTGAGCCTTCCAAGTTGATGCAATGCTATTGCTTGTTTCAATTGACTGCTTTGCTATTTACCTTCACATCCACCGGTCTGATGGGGCGAATGATTCCACAACTGGACCCGCAATGGGTGAACTCATTTGGTCAAATGTTCCAAGTGATGCGCATCGGCATGACGGTTTTGTTGGGAAGGATGGTGTTGAAGGACTACGACTTGTCGCCGTTTCACCTCTGGTTGACCAAAGTGATGTTGGCGACTTGCTCAGTTTCCTTTATTTTGATCGTGCTCGGACAAGCCCACGTGGCATTGATGTCGAGTTACGCGGTTTTCTTTCTGAACCCAGCCATACAGCTTTATGGTGTAACAAAAGTAAAAAATATTGATCCCACGCTACAGAAAATATTGATCCTGGGTTACGCCATTTACGCGGCGCTGGTGGGATTTGGAACGTCCGTTGCATTTGACTGGTTTCCTGCGTACACCACCGATGCCAGTCTCGCCAGCGTTGCCGATTGGCGACTCAATGGCATGTTTGTCAGCATGTTTGTTTTTTGGGTGGTGCTCAAACAGCAGCAGACCCATCAACTCAAGCAAATGAGTGATTTGCAAAACCTGCGCTTGGTTGGACTGCAGACACAATTCAGCGCTCAACAACTAAAAGAGCGACAGTCATTGATTGACTTGTTGACCCACGAGTTGAAGAACCCCATGGGCACTATTCGGTTTGCATTGGAGGCACTCAAGCGAAGCATCACCCCCCACCAAAGCATTGAAATACCAGTGCAGCACATACAGCAGTCGGTGGCGCGTATGGATGCATTGATTGAACATGTGGCGCAGTCAAACCAGGTGGATGCTGGCAACGTGTTGTCGGTGGAAACGATTGACCTGGGGGAAATGATTGATGAATTCACTTCTGAATATGCCTATCCCTCGGTATTTGAGTGCACAAAGGTAGAAGGGCTCAGCTTTAGTTGCAACCGACAAATGCTGAGCGTTGTGGTGGAGAACTTGCTGAGCAATGCAGTCAAATACGCCAGCGACGGACGTGTTCAAGTTCAAGCCGACAAGGAATATGCCAGCCGTTCTGAAATTGATTTTGTTTCAGAATTTTTGATTTTAAAAGTCTCCAATCAAGTCGATTCGATGAATATGCCCGATGAAAGCAAGTTGTTTGATCGCTATTACCGACATCCCAATGTGATGGGCATACCCGGACTGGGCATTGGGCTGAGCCTGGTTCAGTCAGCGGTGGAACGCATGGGTGGCACAGTGAGCTATGCCGTTCACGATCATCAGGCGCAATTCAGCGTGCGCATACCCAATAACCTGAGAAAGCAAATATAAATATGCCGCATACCAAAAATCTTGTGGTGGCCTTGGTCGAAGATGATCGTTTGCTGCGTGAAGAAATTGCCGGTCACTTGCTGGCCCATGGCTTCGAGGTGCATGCGGTCAACTGTGCCACAGCCCTGGACGATTTGCTGGCGCGAACGCCAACGGACTTGTTTGTATTGGATTTGAATTTGCCAGGGGAGAGCGGTCTGTCTTTGTGCAAGCGGTTGCGACAAACCTTGCCCCATGCGGGCATAGCCATTTTGACCGCACGCGTCGCACTGAACGATCGCTTGGCGGGCTATGAAATGGGCGGTGCTGACATATATCTGACCAAGCCCATCGCGCCCGATGAATTGGTCATGGTTTTACGCAGCCTAGGCAGGCGCATAAAAAAAGCCGATACTGATCACGATTGGTCTTTGAATTTGCGCGACAGAACCCTTAAAAGCCCACACGCACAGGCCAAGCTTCGGTTGACCAGCCGAGAAAAAACATTCTTGGTGGCCCTGATCCAGGCCAAAGACAATACCTTGGAATCTGGGGCACTTTGTGATTTGTACACCAGCGAAGATTCAGACGATTTGATGAGCAAGCACGCTTTGGAGGAATTGGTGGCACGTTTGCGCAAGAAGCTCAGGTCTGCTTTGCCGCAAGAGGCGGAGCAACCCATCAAATCGGTCTGGGGCGTGGGTTATCAGTTGTGCATACCGGTTGAGTTTGGGCATTGAGGTTATACCCTGTGGCCAAGCCATGATGGATGGGTTATAAATCTTGGCACGCACAGAGTGTGGTTGACGCTTGGGGGTTGTGTATGAATTTTTTGCTCAGGTTAAGCTTTGTCAGTCTATGGATTGCTGGCTGGACCAGCGTTCAGGCACAAATAGCCCCGGGTCGCACTTGGCCAGAACTGCAGCAAGCGGTTCAAGAGCGTGCCAATGCACAGCGTTACCCCATGACTGGGTTTGATGCCAAAGAGGTGGCGGAAATATTGGGACGCATTCGCTCGCTAGACCGCGATGAATGGGCAGCGTCCTGGATTCAAAATGGTGAGCGTCATCAACAAGCGGCTCAAGCGCTTGAAAAAACCGACCCCGTCAAGGCGCGTGAGGCCTATTTGTCCGCTTGGCGCTACCACGGTTTTGGGGCATGGCCGACCCAAAACTCAAGCGAAAAAAAACACGCTCATGCTTTGGCCACTCAAGCCTTCAGGGCCTATGCGAAACTCGCAGATCCACCCATTGAGGTATTGCGCATACCTTTTGAGGACAAAGAAATCGTTGCATACCTCCAGCGTCCACACGGCGTCCAAAAGCCAGCGGTGGTGATGTCTGTGGGGGGCTTGGACAGCTATAAAGAGTTTGTGGTCGAGCAATACGGCCCCGATTATTTGAAGGCGGGGTTGGCTTATGTCGCATTGGATATGCCTGGAACGGGTGAGGCACCCATCAAAATCGACGTGGGGGCAGAGCGCATGTATTCCAAAGTCATCGATGCCCTGCAATCGCGTACCGACATTGATGCATCGAAAATCGGATTTCAAGGTGTATCTTGGGGCGGGCATTGGGCCGCCAGAATGGCGCAGGCCGAGCCTGAGCGGTTGAAGGCTGTGGTCAATTGGGCAGGTCCGGTTCATGCCTATTTTCAACGCGAATGGCAACTCAAAGCCTTGGGGACCCGCGAGTATTTGTTCGATTTGTTCCCAGCCCGTGCCGCGGTTTATGGCGTGAACACATTGGAAGATTTTTTGACCTATGGTCCGCGCATGTCGCTCAAAGACAATGGATCATTGGTGAAATCCTCGGCCCCGCAATTGCTGGTCAATGGCGAGCGCGATACCCAAGTGCCGATTGAAGATTTGTACCTCGTGCTCAAAACCGGCACACCCAAAGAGGCCTGGGTCAACCCCGAAGGGGGGCATATCGGGCGCGGCAAAGATTGGTCAGATGGCCGCATTTTTTCCGAGGTCATCGTGCCCTGGTTTCAGCGCAAACTGCGTTGACTCCACCCACTATCCAGTCAAGGAGTTCAAAATGAGAACCACCATAGTTCAGACCATGAATAAGTGCCTGATGGATGCTGCTTTGTGGGGTTGTCTTGCATTGATGCCCATCCTCACATGGGCACAAACCTATCCTGTCAAGCCTTTGCGCCTGGTGGTGACATTCCCCACAGGGGGGGCACCGGATATATTGGCACGCCTGTTCAGTGAAAAGTCTCAGCTCGGTCAGAGTGTGGTGGTAGACAATAAACCTGGGGCGGGGGGGAATATAGGCGCTGACTTTGTGGCCAAGTCAGCGGGCGATGGATATACCCTGGTCATGGGCACGGTTGGCACGCATTCGATCAACGGCGCTTTGTATGAAAAGATGCCATACGACATGCAGAAAAATTTCACACCCATCTCCTTGGTGGCTTCGGCCCCGAACTTGTTGGTGGTGAACAATGATTTACCGGTCAAGTCGGTCAGCGATTTGGTCCAATACATGTTGGCCCATCCCAATAAACTGTCCTTTGGCTCACCTGGAATTGGCACCTCCGTTCATGTATCCGGCGAACTCTTCAAATCACTCACCGGGACCAGCATGACCCATGCACCCTATAAGGGACGGCAATTTGCCATTCCAGATTTAATCGGCGGCAACATTCAATTGATGTTTGACAACATGCCCTCGGCTTTGCCCATGGCCAAAGAGGGAAAAATACGCGCTATTGCGGTGACCACGGCCAAGCGTTCTTCGGCCGCTCCTGAATTACCCACAGTGGCCGAAACCATTCCTGGCTTTGAGGCCACCACTTGGTTTGCCCTGTTTGCACCTGCCAATACGCCCAGGCCCATCATTGATCGGTTGCATGCAGAAGTTCTGCGCGTCTACCGATTGCCTGATGTCCAAGAGCGAATGCAAAAGCTGGGGCTTGAGCCTGTGCTTTCATCGCCCGAAGAGTTGACCCGTTACCAACAAATTGAAATCACCAAATGGGCCAAGGTGGTCAAAGAGTCAGGGGCCAAGGCTGAATAGTCAGTGCTTTTTCGGCACTGGCCAAAGTACAAACAAGAAGCCCCTGGACATTGTCCAGTTCAGCAGTGCACCTTGAGGCATGGCGTGTGATGGGAGGGCTGGGCTTGACCCATCAGTTGGTGGTCTTGGCAGAGGTAGTGCTGTCGCTGGGTATTTTGATGGGGTAGTTGTTGGTCATCGCATTTTGGGTGGTGACGTTGCTGGCGGGCCCCGCCACGTTGCCAAAATTTACATTACCGGCCAATCCGCCATTCATGATCGGAGCCTGCACCACAGGTGCGGGGCCAAGGCCTGAACTGAAGGTCTCTGTGGAAGACTTGCGCTCTTTGGCCAAAGATTCATAGAGACCAGCAATTTGGCCTGGACTTCCCTTGGCCATGGTTTCAAAAGTAGCGTCAATGATCATGTTGACATCGTGGGTGTGTGCAGTGCCCAACCAGTCTGGGCTGTTGGATTTGATGATGGCGACTTGTTCTTTGGTGCATGTGCTGATGTACTTGCGCAACCATTCCTCAGCCATGCGAGCACGCTGAGTTGCATCATTGGTGCGCAAACTCATGCCTTTGAAGTGGGCCACCAGGCATCCTGCAGGTTTATCGTCTTGTGCCCAAGCACCCGTGAACGAGATAGAACATACAACGCCAAGTGTGAACAGGTATTTCATGGGTGATCTTTCGCTCAGATGGGTCAAGCTGCAAGCGTTGAGTCAGTTTCCAAGTGAACTTTCTCTCTTGGGCTAATCGTCAGATCGGTAAAGTACTTGAGTCCATGCCTGCACAAATTGCATTGACTGAG
>RFNL01000062.1 GCA_009927195.1 Betaproteobacteria bacterium
GAGGTGTGGGGGTCAGAAAGATGGCTAGCCTCCGTTTATATCTTGACCCACCTTTTCAAAAATCTATATTGAAAACATCAATACATACTGGGTGCTGAGAATCCACGTGATTTGATCTCATCAAAAACCGATGCGTTTGTCCCGGTGAGTCCATCCAAACTGTTTGTAACAGCCGCACCTTCTCCTGCTGCCAAGCTACCAGATGCATCAACATCAAAATTCATAGCGCCTGTTGAGTTGCAACTGTTGGTTGGTGCAAATCGAATTTTGCTGTCAGTGGCTAAATTGGTTGGGAATGACCAATCGGTAGCTGTAGATGTCAAAGATAAAAGCTGACTTTGAAATCTTTTATGTCCAACGGTCTTGTTATTACCTGGACCAGCCCAGTTGCAAATCAACTCGCCCAGTTGACTTTGATTAGAAGTTGCTGCCATATTTGGTGCAAAACCAAAAAATGCCTTCAACGTGCGGGCTTCCGAACTGCTGTTGTAAGCACTGTTGACTGCAAACATTCGTGAATTGGGATCGCCAATACCTGCTTGCCATGCGAACAAATAATTGCCAGCACCGGTATCGGGGTTGAACGAAGCTGCAAATCGCTTGAATCCACCACCATCTTGATGCCAACCCTTGCTATCTGTGTTTGTGGTTTTGGTGTTGTCTAACTCCTTGTTCGAATCAACCGACACCCATGTTGCAAAATCTGTAACCAAGTCAGAAGATGCTGTGATGCAGTAGGGTGCTTCTCGTGCAGAAAAATCAAGCTGTGTAGAACTTGATTTGTTGTATCGCATAGTTCCAACAACTGCCAACTTTTTCGACGTGGCGCACTGAGCGGTCGCTTGAGTGTTGGCACTCAATTCGGAGGTTGCGTATTGCAGCAAACCTGTGTAGCCCGAAGTGGTTTTTTGATGTGTCAAGTTGACCAACAACCACATTTCTTTAGGCGCTTTTGTAAACTTTACCCGCCACTGGTAAGTAAAGCTATCAGAACCATTGTTGGTAATTCCTGCCAAGGTGACATCAGCTGTTGTGCCTGAGGGAAGAATTCCATTGATAAAAGATTGAAATGATGTCGTCAGTGAGCTGCTGGAATTGGTAGTGGGCAGTCCCGAACCGCTAACAGCCAAGGCAACCATTCGAGCACCAAGCATCAAGCTGGCGTTTGCGCGCGACTTGATGGGATCCATCAGCGCATTCAGCTGAGCTGCAGCGCAGGGTGTACCTGTGGTTTGGTCGCCATTGCGGTCAAGCCACATACCTACATCACCTCCAGGAAGAATTGCAGGGTTGGCATCAGCACCGTCGTTATGATTAAGGTAGGCTACCTGCGGTCCATAGCATGAAGCTGCAGTGTAAGACTTGAAAAAACCATTCAAAGGCAATGTCGTAGCATCTGGCGTTGACTCTCCTCGCAGCACTTTTTGGATATAAGTTGATACATTTTGACTTTCCAAAACTTTCGTTGGTGCTGCGTATGCCGTTGCGATGGGAATAAAAGGGTTCAATACCCTCGCTAGTTGATGGGCATCACCATTCGTCAGGGCATTCAATAGTTGACCCCACCAGTCACCAAAGCGTTGTTGGAATGGGATATCAAGGCCAGCTACTACAGAAGAACCGCTGATGACAACTGAGCTTGGCGAAGCCACAGCCAAACCTGTGGGGTATGCATCAGTTGCAGAAACAGAAGATGAAGTAGAGGATGTTGTGGAACTTCCACTCCCGCCACAAGCGACAAGAACTGATAAAGCAACAGCAGATGAAGTCAAGTAAAAAATCTTCATAGATACTCCTTTTATTGAAATGATTTCATAAAATTTATTTTTGTCAATTAATTTAATCTATTACTTTGGATATTGAATGTAGTATTAAATGTTTTCAAACCCCTGGCGTTTTTTTAGCTTGAAATCACCGATATCCCATACCAAGCCAAAATTAATGTCAGGATTATCAAAAGCAACGGTACCCACCGTCCCAGGGGGCTGCCTCATGAAAAACATCTTCACAAGCTACGAAGTCCTGCAGTTGTGCTTAATACTTGCAAGATAAATGTCGTAGTTTTTTTTTACAAGCGAAGGGCTTGCCAAAGGCTGAATTTATTGCTTATCTCTAATGCCAATGGTCCAGTCCATATTGGTAC
>RFNL01000051.1 GCA_009927195.1 Betaproteobacteria bacterium
GGGCCACCCCGTTATAGGTTTTTTGGCCGAAATAGGCCACCTGGTGGCCGCTGCCTTCGATCTCGCTGCGTGGAAATTTGTCGTCGCTCAGCTTGGTCTCTTGCAAGGCCAGCACATCCACCGGCGCGGATGCGGTCTGGGCGTTTAACCAACCGAGCACCTGAGGCAGGCGCACATTCAATGAATTGACGTTCCAGGTGGCAAGCTTCATGGGCGGGTGTGGGGCAGGGTTGGACTGACCATCATAGTTAAAGATCGATTTACAGGGAGAGGCCCCCGCGTTATGCTTTAAAATGTCACAAATTGTGAAAAATTGACAAAATCATGGACGTTAATCCCTATCTCATAGACCGGCTTTTGTCGGTTCAGGATCAAACCCTGGCGGCATATGCCCAACTCGACCCCAGCCTGCCGGATCGCCCCCAAGCGCTGTCTCAACTGGTCGTCAACCATTTTTTTCGACCCTTGTTTTCAGCCCATCGCCGGTTCACGACAGGGCGCATCACCGATACCCAAGGGGTCTTGACCGAACAATTCGATGTCATTGTCGAACATGGTTTCATGCCCAGCTTTCCATTGGAACATGGGCAAACCCGTTTGGTGTTGGCCGAAGCCGTTGCACTGGTGATTGAAGTGGTGGAACAGATTGGCCAAGATGACCGCGAGTTGCGAATGAAAGCCTCTCACATCAAGCACTTGCAACGTGGCATCAGGCCGACCATCAAATACCAAAGCGCACCCTCCGAACACGTGCCGATGATGGTGATGGCTTTCAATGGACCCACTGAACTGCTCGATTTAGAGCGGTGGTGGGCGGATCTTCCCGAGGACGAGCGGCCCGATGCCGTGTGTGTGCTGTCGTCCGGCTGCTTTTTGGGCTTTGGGATGGAGGCCGATGGTGCGCTGGGCTTGTTCTCGGTGTGCATCAACCTCAGCCATTTATTGCACCTGCTCCATTTTTCGGCCCCCGACCTGGCCATTTACGCGGGAGCCTGAGGCCTACACCATCCACCGGTCCCCTGCCGAGGCGCGGTACCCAGGGCTCAACTTTATGGATTTGCTGTCGATCCATTGGGTACGATGCCTGGCTGCGATGGGCCGTTTTCCCTGGTGGAGGTGTTGGATGAGGCTTTTGTTGTCGTTGTGTGCGGTGTGCTTGGCATGGCCCGCTGCTGCTGATTGGGAGGAGGTCGATGAGACCGAGACCGCAGTGGTGTACATCGACCGCGAAAAAATTTATACCGAGGGGGCCAACCCCAAGGTGTTGCAGTTGATTGACATGAAAAAGAAAAACAAGCTGGGGGCACAATCCCGCCGCTTGTTGGTGGAGTATGAGTGCAAGCTCAAAAAGCGCCGCACTTTGGCTTTTTCTTCCTTTTCTGAACCCATGGCCCAAGGGGAGGTGGTGTTCAGAAATTCGGTCAGCGGCAATTGGTACCCCATTCAATCCGACTCTGTGGCCGAGGCTGTTTTCAAAATTGTTTGTCGCAAGTAAAGCCTGTGCGTGCCAGCACCGACCCGCTTGAACAATCAACCCACTGGGGAACGCCATGAAGTTTTCGGATATTTGGGCTTATTGCCAAAACAACTGGGCATTTGCCGTGCTGGCTGTGTTGATGTCGCCCGTGCTCTTGGGCCTGTATTTGTTGCACCTGATGGCCAGCTTGGTGGCCCCCATTGCCGAGGTCTATGTGCAAAACGAAAAGCAAAAGTATTTGCGCCAGGCCCGCATTGAAGGGCGCAAGATCTTGGCACCGCGCCAGGTCTGAGACCCCGCAGGCCATACACACCCGTTTTGTGCCGTGGCTGATGCATCCACCCTCAGAGGGTGTAAGTGACAAATCTGTAGCGCAGACCTGTATCTGTTTGATGGGTCTGACACGACTGGATTTGCCAAGCGGGGCCCAATGCTGGGGCAAGGGCGTCGCCTGGGACATCGATGTCGATTTCGGTCACCACCACCGTGCTGGCCAAGGGCAGGGCCAGGGCATACATTTGCGCCCCTCCAATCACCCACAAGGGGCCGGGCGCAGGACACAAGGCCATGGCCTGCTCAAGCGAGTGAGCCACCAATGCGCCCCGGGCTTGCCATTGGCTTTGGCGCGTGACAACGATATTGGTGCGGCTGGGCAAGGGGCGAAACCGCTCGGGCAATGAGTCCCAGGTTTTGCGCCCCATCACCACCGCTTGACCCAGCGTGGTTTGTTTGAAGTGGGCCAAATCGGCGGGCAAGTGCCAGGGCAACTGACCCTCTCGGCCAATGACCCCGTTGCGCGAGCGTGCGTAAATGAGTTTGAGTTCCACGGTCATGGTTTCAAGATGGGGTTGAACCACGGGTATTGCGCTGGGGCAAGAGCACTGCCGAGATGGCCAGCAACACACACAACATGGCCACGTAGTCTTGCCAGTGGGGGAATTCTCCCACCACCACCGTGGCGCACAAGGTACCCACCACGGGGACGGCCATGATGCTCATGGCACTGGTGGAGGCGGGCAAATCGCGTGCCATGCCAAACCAAATGATCTGGGCAAAGCCATAGTTGATGAGCACCGAATAAGCCACGCTGATCCAGCCCCACCAAGACAAGTCCAGGCTGGGCCAAGTTTCGGTGGCCACCGCTGCCACCCCGATGAAGGGGCAACTGAGCCACATCATCCACACCGTCAGGGCCTGCACCGGCAAAGTGCTTTGCATGCGACGCATCAGCAAGGTGCCAAATCCCCAGCAAATGGCGCCCAACTCCATCCAAAAAACACCCACCGGCTGGCCTTGCAATGCACCAAATTCATGGCTGATCAACAGGCCTATACCCGCCAACGCCGCCGCCGTCGCCAGCACATTGCGCCGATTTAACCCGGCCCCCATGAACAAAGCCCCCAGCACCACGGTCCACACCGGCATGGTGAAACCCAAAATTGAAGCCCTGCCAGAGGGCAAGGCTTGCACGCCCAAAATGGCAAAGCTGTGCCAGAGCAAAATATTGGGCACGCCCAACACCACGATATCGCGCCATTCACGGCCTTGTGGCCACATGCGAATGCCTTGGTGCATGTAGTAAACGGCCAGCCAGGTTGCGCCCATGGCCATGGTGGTGGAGCGAAAGTACAGCGCAGGCAATTCACGCAAGGAGAGCTTCATCATGGGCCAGTTCAGGCCCCACATCAGGGTCAGCGCCAGCAGGCCAATGAGTTGTTCTCGGCTGATGACGTTGTGGCGTTGGGTCACACCGCCACCGGTGCTTTGATGCCCGGGTGGCACTGGTAATCAAGAACTTCGAAGTCTTCGAACTGGTAGTCGAAGATCGAATCGGGTTTGCGTTTGATGTGCAGCGTGGGTGCAGGGAAGGGTGAACGCGAGAGTTGCAATTCGACCTGCTCATGGTGGTTGCTGTAGATGTGGCAGTCCCCACCGGTCCAAATGAACTCTCCCACCTCCAAATCGCATTGCTGCGCCACCATGTGGGTCAACAGGGCATAGCTGGCAATGTTGAACGGCACACCTAAAAAG
>RFNL01000220.1 GCA_009927195.1 Betaproteobacteria bacterium
CAGGGCATCCCACACATCGGTGCGCCCGGACATCAGCAAATCCATGGCCTCGGCCTCCAGACCCAACTCCCAGTCGGCACCGGGCAGGTTCAGCACGCCGGCGCGGGTGGCAGCCATCGGGTTGACGAGGGGCAAGTTCATCGCATTGGCCAGCGGCTCGACTGGCCCATTCATGCCATTGCCCTGGGTTTCATTCGCGGGCATGTGTTCGACACCCTTGACATCCGACTGGTTAAATTGCGCCACAACGTCCTTGGCCAGCGCCCGTGGCAGTGCCGATGCGCCCATTTGGTTCAGGCCTTGCACCACTTCGGGGGGGAGGTCTTTGGACTCAATCACCTGGGTGGGGGCCATGACGGTCAACCAATGGCAGATGTTTTCCAGTTGGCGCACATTGCCCGGGAAATGAAATGTCATCAAACTGGCCTGGGCAGCCTCTGAGATGCGCTTGGGCTCAACCCCCAGTTGTTGGGCACTTTGCTGCAAAAAATGTCGCGTCAATACAGGAATGTCCTCCAAGCGTTCGCGCAGTGCGGGCAAACGCAGCCGAATCACATTCAGTCGGTGGAACAAATCCTCGCGAAACGCGCCGTCTTTGACGCGCAATTCCAAGTCTTGATGGGTGGCAGCAATGACGCGCACATTGGCCTTGATCGCGCTATGTCCACCGACACGGTAGAAACTGCCATCGCTGAGCACCCGCAACAAGCGGGTTTGCAGGTCAAAGGGCATGTCACCAATTTCGTCCAAAAACAAGGTGCCCCCCTCGGCCTGCTCAAAGCGGCCCCGGCGCATGCTTTGTGCGCCGGTAAAGGCGCCCCGCTCATGGCCAAACAATTCGCTCTCCAGTAAATCCTTGGGAATGGCCGCGGTGTTGATGGCCACAAACGGACCCTGCGACCGTGGTGAATGGCGGTGCAATGCCTGTGCGACCAATTCTTTGCCCGTGCCCGATTCGCCGGTGATCGTCACCGTCACATGGCTTTGACTCAAGCGACCAATGGCGCGAAACACATCTTGCATGGCCGGGGCTTGGCCGAGCATTTCAGGCGCCGCCGAAGCCCCCATGGAACCGACTTGCTCGTGCTGGCTTTCCTCTACCGCACGGCGAATCAACTCGACCGCTTTGGGCAGGTCAAACGGTTTGGGCAGGTACTCAAACGCACCGCCTTGGAAAGCCGAAACTGCGCTGTCAAGGTCCGAGAAAGCCGTCATGATGATGACGGGCAAACCGGGCATCAGCGTCTTGATGCGGGCCAGCAAATCCAAGCCCGATCCGCCAGGCATTCGGATATCGCTGACCAAGACCTGCGGTAGTTGATCGCCTTCCCCGGCTTCCAGGGCTTTCAACACCTCCCGCGGGCTGGAGAAGCTCCGGGTGGGCATGTCCTCGCGCAACAAAGCCCTCTCCAAAACAAAGCGAATGGACTGGTCATCATCCACGATCCAAATCGGTTTCATATCAGTTCGCTACCTCAGATCATTCAGTGTGTTGACACTTCTTACACATTCACTCAAGGCAAAGGAATCACGATTTTGAAATCGGTAAGACCCGGCACGCTATCGCACTCGATCAAACCTTGGTGCTGCTGCACAAAAGTCTGGGCCAAATTCAAACCCAAACCTGAGCCCCCATCTCTGCCCGACACCAAAGGTGAAAACAGCCTGTCTTTCAAACGCTCCGGCACCCCGGGCCCGTTGTCAATGACATGCAATTCCAATGCCAACCGGTAGCGCTGTTTGCTGACCGTGGTTTGGCGGGCCACCCGGGTGCGCAAGGTGATGAGGGCATCGCCCAATTGGATGCGCTCGCTCAAAGCCAGGGCAGCGTTGTGGGCAATATTGAGCACGGCTTGGATCAGCTGCTCAAAGTCGCCCCTGAACTCGGGCAGGGATGTGTCGTAGTCGCGTTGCACGCGCAAACCGCGCGGAAACTCGGCCAGGATCAGAGAGCGAACCCGCTCGCAAACTTCGTGGATGTTCACATCGCTGACCACATGCGGCCTTCGGTGCGGTGCCAACAAACGGTCCACCAGGGTTTGCAAACGATCGGCCTCGCGCACAATGACCTGGGTGTACTCGGTCAATTCGCGCGTCACGATTTCCATCTCCAGTAACTGGGCAGCCCCGCGAATGCCCCCCAGGGGATTTTTGATTTCATGGGCCAGGTTGCGGATCAGTTCTTTGTGGGCCTGGGCCTGGCTGACCATGCGGTCCTCTCGGTCTTGTCGGGCTTGCTGCGCTTGGGGCAGGAACTCGATCAAAACCTCATTGGCTTGCTCTCCCGGGGCCACGATCACGTGAACAGGGGTGGTTTCCTGGTTGGCGCGCAATAAACGGGCGTCGTAGCGCAAGGCCGAAAAGCGGTATTTGTCGGCATCGGCCAAGGCTTGGGTCAAGGTTTGGCCCTCGCTCACATAATCGAGCAAAGAGGCGCCTTGTAAAGCACGGCGCGACAAGCCCAGCATGTCTTCCAAAGCGGCATTGGCAAAGCACACGCGGGCTTGGGTATCGACCACAGCCACCAAGGTGGCCAGCAAGTCAAAGGCATGGCAGCGCTGGGCCAGGGGAGCGACCTGGGGATTCGCCATGCTCATGGCTTGGCCGCCACCGTGCCCAAGCGGGCCAACTCGCGCTGCAAGCCCAATATGTCGGCCTCCAAGCGCAACAAGGCCATGCGCAATTCGGCCACGCGTTGTTGGTACTTGGCCGGATTTTTGAATTCGTCCCCTTGTTTGTCCGGTTCGCCGTTGTTCCACAGGCGGGCCATCTCGGCTTGGCGGGCAAAGGCTTTGGCCAATTCGGCCTCCAAAATTTGACGAGCTTGTTGATCGCGCTCTTTTTGAACCGCTGTGTCGACCTTTTCGCTGGGGTTGACATCGCTAGCTGGGGCAGCGGCAGGCTTGCCCGCCGCTTTGGCAGTTGTGGGTGAGCGCTCGCCATGCACCCTTGTGCCTTCGATCACTGTGACCGCTGGGGTGCCCATGCGGGCGCATTGCGCGCCAGGATCGGGCTGATTGGTATAGGCATTGCCGCAACGGTAAATTTCGGCCCCACTGGGCAAGCACACCAATCCCCAAAGGATCAGCAGTCCCCAATGGGCCAGCCCGCGCCTGCGCAGCGCCAAGCGATCTGGTTGGAGAAATAAAGCGCTAGGTTTCATGTGGGAATGCAAACGACAAGGGACGGCAGCGCCGTCCCTTGTGTGTGGGCGCTGCCCGGTATCAGAGAGAGTAATACATATCGAACTCGATGGGATGGGTGGTCATGCGAAAACGTGTGACTTCTTGCATCTTGAGTTCAAGGTACGCATCGATCATGGTGTCGGTGAACACGCCGCCCTTGGTCAAGAAGGCGCGGTCTTTGTCCAAATACTCCAAGGCCTGGTCCAGGCTGTGGCACACGGTGGGAACCATCGCGTCCTCCTCGGGCGGCAGGTGGTAGAGGTCTTTGGTGGCAGCCTCGCCAGGGTGAATTTTGTTCTCCACGCCGTCCAAACCGGCCATCAGCAAAGCGCTGAAGCACAAATAAGGGTTGGCCATGGGATCGGGGAAACGCGCCTCAATGCGACGGCCTTTGTCGGATGCCACATGAGGAATGCGGATCGAGGCTGAGCGGTTGCGGCTGGAGTAGGCCAATTTCACCGGCGCCTCAAAGCCAGGCACCAAACGCTTGTAGCTGTTGGTGGTGGGGTTGGTGATGGCATTGAGGGCACGGGCATGCTTGATGATGCCGCCAATGTAGAACAAGGCGAAGTCCGACAAACCAGCGTAGCCCTTGCCAGCGAACAAGTTCTTGCCGTCTTTCCACACCGACTGGTGCACATGCATGCCCGAGCCGTTGTCGCCCACCAGGGGTTTGGGCATGAAGGTGGCGGTTTTGCCATAGGAATTGGCGACGTTCCAAACCACGTATTTCAGGGTTTGCGTCCAGTCGGCGCGTTGCACCAGGGTGCTGAACTTGGTGCCGATTTCGTTTTGGCCTGCGCCGGCCACTTCGTGGTGGAACACTTCAACCGGGATGCCCAAGGACTCCAACACCAAAGAAATTTCGGCGCGCAGGTCATGGGTGCTGTCCACGGGGGGAACGGGAAAATAGCCGCCTTTGACGGTGGGGCGGTGGCCGCGGTTGCCCCCTTCCATTTTTTTGCCCGTGTTCCAAGGTGCCTCGTATTCGTCCACATGAACGAACGAGCCCGACATGTCAGACCCCCAACGCACGTCATCGAAAATGAAAAATTCAGGCTCAGGTCCAAAGTAGGCGGTATCGCCCAAACCTGAGGCCTTCAGATAAGCTTCGGCGCGCTTGGCAATCGAGCGGGGATCGCGGTCGTAGGCCTTGCCGTCGCCGGGTTCGAGCACATCGCACGACAAAATCAAAGTGGTCTCTTCAAAAAAGGGGTCGATGTTGGCCGTGTTGGCATCGGGCATGAGCAGCATGTCCGAGGCTTCAATGCCCTTCCAGCCGGCAATCGACGAACCATCAAACGCATGTCCGTCGGTGAACTTGCTTTCATCAAAGTGGGAGACGGGCACGCTCACATGCTGTTCTTTGCCACGGGTATCGGTAAAGCGAAAATCCACGAATTTGACATCGTGTTCTTTCACCATCATGAGCACATCAGCGACGGTCTTGGCCATCAATTTCTCCTGTCGGTTGGGGGTTGATAAATAGTTACAAAGCCTTATGCAGAAACTGTGCCACTGGGACTCAGTCGGCTTCAAAGCACCTTTGGCGATTTTGCACCGACTTTGTGGGTTTGGCGCTGGCCACACCCTGTTTTCACCGACGCTCAAGCCCGCATGAAATCCAAATGTCATGTTTTGGTGCAATTTTAAATGCACCAATTCAATGCATTCACTATTTACGCACCAATTCAGGGCCAAACTGAACATCAAAGGCTTGCAAACCTTCCAGCATGGCGGTGTAGGCCTGGGCCACCACTGCTTCCAATCCTTTGACACCCAACTCCACATGACGACCGTGCACCGGATGGTCCACGCTGGGCAGGCTGAACACTTTGACCCCCTCAAAGCGCGCCTCCAGTGACTGCATCAAAGGCGTGAGGGTGGCCTCCATGCCGCCATAGATCACGATGGACTTCTCCACTTTTGACGGCGGCGTGAAACCAAGGCGCGTAGTGGGTGTCGAGCACCCACTCGATCATGGGCCAGGCCATCACGGGAAAGCCGGGCACAAAGTGCACCGGGCTGCGTGGGCCGTGGCAGGTGAATCCAGCAATTTTGTTGTAGGGGTTGGGAATGATGTCTGCGCCTTGCGGAAACATGGCCATGTTCAGGCGATGCAAGTGCTCAGGCCGATCGGGCTCATAGGGCACACCTTGTTCGGCAGCCTGGTCGCGGATGCGCTCCAAAATAAAGTCGCGGGCCTGCGGTTGCAAGGCCAGCGGCAAACCCAGCGCATCGCCAGCGCACTGACGGGTGTGGTCATCCGGTGTAGCCCCAATACCGCCGCAGGAAAA
>RFNL01000312.1 GCA_009927195.1 Betaproteobacteria bacterium
CGCTTTAGGGATTCTTCAAACAGGGCTGCAAATGATTCAGACATTCAATTTCCTAAATTCGTCGGCCAAGCGGCCTGCTGCGCGGCAACAGATGAAACAACTTGATCGACAGTGGGTGCGGGGTTGCCGCAGTGAGGTGAAACAACCTCGACACCAGTGCGCCATGCAGCGCGGGAAGGGATGCCGAGGAACCAGTCAGGTGCGGCCGGGGCCAAACACCTGTTTGCCTTGCCACCAAGTCAACACTTGCGCCACCGATTGCTCGATGGTGAGCTGGGTGTTGTCCAGCAGCAGGGCGTCTTCGGCCGGCTTGAGAGGGGCGACGCTGCGCTGGGTATCGCGGGCGTCACGCGCTTCCAGGTCTGCGCGAAGAGCAGATATTGTAATGGAAAAACCTTTTGAAATCAGTTGCTTGTGGCGTCTCTCGGCTCTTTTTTCTGCACTGGCGGTCAAAAACACCTTCAAACGGGCATCTGGAAAGATCACCGTGCCCATGTCACGCCCATCGGCCAACAGGCCGGGCAGCTTTTGGAAGCTGTGTTGCAGGTCGACCAAAGCCTGTCGCACCTTGGGCAACACCGACACCTTGGAGGCGTTCATACCCGCTTCCTCGGTCCTGATTTCCTGGTTGATGTTGATTCCAGAGAGAAGCACACGCTCACCTTCAAAGGCCACGGGCAACTGCCGTGCCAAATCGGCGATGGCCAATTCGTGCGTGGCGTCGAGGCGCAGGCCCGCTTGCAAGGCGGCGTAGGCGGTGACGCGGTACAGCGCCCCGCTGTCTAGGTAGTGGTAGCCCAGCGCCTGAGCCACCAGCGCCGCCAGGGTGCCTTTGCCCGAGGCGGTAGGGCCGTCGATGCAAATCACCGGCACTTTTTCAGCATGCGACAGGGAGAACAAAGCCTCGAAATAGTCGGGGTAGGTTTTGGCGACGCACTTGGGGTCTTCGATGCGCACCGGCAAACCGTTTGGATTGAAGGCGGCCAGCGAAAAACACATGGCCACCCGGTGGTCGTCGTAAGTGTGGATGATGGCGGGCAGCCATTGGGAGATGGGGTGGATGCGAATCCAATCGGGGCCTTCTTCCACCTGCGCACCGAGTTTGCGGGCTTCAATGGCCATGGCGGCGATGCGGTCGGTTTCCTTCACCCGCCAGCTGGCGATGTTGCGCAAGGTGCTGGGGCCATCGGCGTAAAACGCCATCACGGCCAAGGTCATGGCGGCGTCGGGAATTTGATTGCAGTCCATGTCAATGGCCTTGAGCGGCCAAGAACCACGGCGGGTTTGCACCCAGTTGGGGCCGCTCTCAACCAACGCACCCATCTGCTGGGCCGAGTCCATGAAGCGAATATCGCCTTGGATCGAGTCCGCCCCCACGCCTTGGATGCGCACGCCTTGCTCGGAGGCGATGGCGCCCAAAGCAATGAAATAGCTGGCCGATGAGGCGTCGGCCTCCACATGCAAGACCCCTGGCGAGGTGTAGCGACTGCCCGCCGGAATGGTGAAACGCTGCCAGCCGGCGCGCTGCACCTTCACGCCAAAGCGTTGCAGCAGGTTCAAGGTGATGTCAATGTAGGGCTTGCTGATGAGTTCGCCCACCACCTCGATGACGATGTGGCCAGCCCCCTCGGGGAGCAGCGAGGCGGCGTCTGAGCCGAGCGGGGGCCCACGTTGCTGTGCCACCAGCGGCAGGGCCAACAGCAAAGCGGTCAAGAACTGGCTGGACACATCGCCCCGCACCTGGATGGGCTGGTTCAGCCGCAAGCCGCTGTGGCCTTTGAGGTGCAGCGGCGGAAAACCGTCTTGGCCTGTGTGGTCAATGGCACAACCAAGCTGACGCAGCGCGTCCACCAGGTCGCCAATCGGGCGCTCGTGCATGCGCGCTACGCCATGCAAACGGGCTTGCGTGCCCATCAGCGCCAAGGCGGCGGTGAGCGGGCGCATGGCGGT
>RFNL01000289.1 GCA_009927195.1 Betaproteobacteria bacterium
TTTGATGCGGCCCCACACAAAATGCCCCATCAACAAATGGTGGCCTGCCGGGTGGGTGCGTTTCGTGGGGGTGCGAAAGCCCCACTGCTCCATGGTGCCGTGCGCCATGCGCGACACCAAAGTGCGGAAAAAGCGCCGCACTGGCCAAGGCACCCAGGGCTTTTCTACTTTGGCCAGCACCCGCGAGGTCGGTACCCCCAAAAACATGCGCGGCATCAGCAGCACTGGCGAGCGCGCGGCGATCACTGTGGATTGGGCCTGGGTGCACACATCGGCGGCAATGTCGCATGCGCTGTTGCCAATGCCCACCACCAAGACCCGCTGGCCCTTGAAGGGCTCTGGCACGCGGTACTGGTGCGCATGCAGGTATTGGCCCGCAAAATCTCGGGCAAAGGGCGGGTGCAAGGGCACGCCTTGGTGGCCACTGGCGACCACCACCGCATCAAACCGCTCTTTGTCTTGACCGCGCACGGTGACATACCAAGAAGGCCCAGCGTGCCCAGGATCGGCTTGCACCGCTTCCACTGGTGAGCGAAAACGGATGAGCTTGACCAGATCAAAATGCCCGGCATAGGCGCGCAAATAGTCGCTCATTTGCCGGTGATCGGGGTACAGCGGCGCGTCGGCAGGAAAGGGAAAGTCAACGTAGGCCGTGACGCGGTTTTCACTGTTGACATGCAAGGATTGATAGGTTGGGCTCAATCCGTTGTCGTTTTCATAAACCCAAAGCCCACCGATGTGGCTGCCCATCTCCAAAATGGTGATGGCCACACCTTGGGCTTTCAAATGCTTGGCGGCGCACAAACCAGCGGCACCGGCCCCAATGACAGCGACCTTCAACATGGCACTTCCTAGGTGATGAATGCGTGGCCCAGATCGGGCCTGGGCCTGTGTTCGTGCAATCCATCATATAGACTGTTGCGCAACCAAACCGTCACCAAGGCTACAGAAAAAACCATGAAAGCAGCCCTCATACATGCGCACCCCGAACTGGGCGGTCAAATTGAAATCAACGAAGTGGACAAACCCCAGGTCAAAGCCGGCGAGGTGTTGGTTCGCATTCAAGCAACGGCCGTTAATCGGGGCGAGATCGGCCCGCGCAAAGCCCATCGAAGCGGTGAACCACGCCCCTGTGGTGTTGAGTTTTCAGGCGAAGTGGTGGCCGTGGGTGAAGGTGTTTCGCTGGCCAGCGGCTTGGCCGTGATGGGCCACTGCGTGAGCGGTGCAAACGCCCAGTTTTTGGCGGTAGACCAGCGCTTGGTCATGCCCAAGCCCGCGCATTGGTCGTGGCACGAAGCAGCGGCCTTTCCCAATGTGTACATGACCACCCACGATGCCATGGTCACCAACGGCCAGGTGTCCACGGGCGATGTGCTGCTGATCAACGCGGCCTCCTCGGGTGTGGGCATGGCTGCGGCCCAAATCGCCCGGGCTTTGGGGGTGCGCTGCATCATCGGCAGCAGCCGCAGTTCGCAAAAATTGGCCGATTTGGCGGGCCTGGGCTTCACCCATTTGGTGGACTTGAGCCAAGACAAACTGCCCGAACGCATTCAGACCATCGCACCCGATCACGGGGTGGACTTGCTGCTCGACTCGGTGGGCGGTGGTGCCATCACCGAGCACATGCAGGCCATGGCCATCAAAGGCCGCTGGGTGCAAATTGGCCGCTTGGGCGGCATGGGTGGCGAGATCAACCTCGACGACTTGGCGCTCAAGCGCTTGCAACTGATTGGCGTGACCTTTCGCACCCGCAGCATGGCCGAGCGCATCGCTTGTTTTCAGGCCATGGCGCGCGACTTGGGTCCGCTGTTGGGCCAGGCGCAAATGCGCCCTTTGGTCCATCGGGTGTTTGAATTTGACCAGATCAGCGAGGCGCAAGCGCACATGCTGACCAACCAGCACATCGGAAAAATCGTCATCCAAGTGGCCTAGGGAATAGCCCGCCCATCGGTTCAAACCGGGGCCGCCACACCTTCGACCAATACCGCATTGAAAAAGGCTGTGGCCCCTTCGCGTTGGGCACGGGCCGCGCGGTACATCTCGCCGTCATACCAAGTTTTGGCCGCGGCATAGCTGGGGAAACGCAGCATGGCCAATCGCTTGGGTTTCCACTCTCCTTCCAAGGTCTCCAAAGGGCCGCCCCGCACCAAATACTCGCCGCCAGCGGCCTTGATCGACTCGGGTGCCGCCGCCATGTAGTGTTTGTACTGTTCGGCATCAGAGATTTGCATCTCCACAATCACGTATGCAAAAGACATTTGGGTTTCCTGTGAAAAAGTAACAACCCATTCTCCACCCAATGCGCAAGACTTTGGCAAACCCTTGAAGTGGCGAAAGCGCTAGACCACTTTGTAAAAACTCAAGAAAACCCCATCGGGCGCACGCTGGCCCGTGCCAATGAACTGGCTTTCATTGAGCCAAGACCAATCGGGGCTGGTGGCCTCCAGTCGCGGTTGACACCGAAAGTAAACCGCCTGCGGGTCCACGGGTTGCCCACGCATGATGCGCAACGAGTTTTCGGCAGAGGCCACACGCAGCGCGGTGTTTTGCACAAAAACCCGAGAGCCATCGCTCAGTTCCATCACATAGCGGGCATCCAAATGGGCTTGGGTGCCATCGGCCAAGATCAACTGAAAGTCTGCGCCACCAGGCAACAAACGGCCATTGAGCAAGGGGCCCGTGACGTTACCGCCGGTGATGGGAATCATGCGGCGCAAACCCGATGGGGTCATGCCCACCTCCACGGGGGCTGCAATGGTCACCGCCAGGTCACAAACATGCGTCAGCAAAGGAGCAGGAAAAGTGGTTTTCATGGTTTGACTTTCAGTGCGCCTGGTCCCAATTGGCCCCGATACCCACTTCGGCCAGCAAGGGCACTTTGAGCTGCGCCACTTCGGCCATCAAGCGCGGCACTTCGCTTTTGAGCCAATCGACTTGGGCTTCGGGCACTTCAAAAACCAATTCATCGTGCACCTGCATGATCATGCGAATACCACGTTGCTGCGCATCCAACACCTGTTGGATCTTGACCATGCTCAGCTTGATCAAATCCGCCGCTGTTCCCTGCATGGGCGCATTGATGGCGGCACGCTCGGCCCCGCCTCGCCGTGGGCCATTGGGGGAATTGATTTCGGGCAAGTACAAACGCCTGCCAAACACGGTCTCGACATAACCTTGGGCTTTGGCTTGGGCACGTGTTTCGTCCATGTAGCGCTTGACGCCGGCAAAGCGCTGAAAGTAGCGCTCGATGTAGTTCTTGGCCGCACCGTTGTCAATGCCCAGTGCCTTGGCCAAACCAAAGGCGCTCATGCCGTAAATCAGCCCGAAATTGATCACCTTGGCATAGCGGCGTTGTTCGCTGCTCACCGTGTCTGGGGTCAATCCAAACACCTCTGCCGCCGTGGCTTTGTGCACATCCAACCCCTCATGAAACGCTTTGAGCAAGGCCGGGTCGCCACTGAGGTGCGCCATGATGCGCAACTCGATTTGGCTGTAGTCTGCACTGGCCATCACATGACCGTCAGGGGCGACGAAAGCCTCCCGCACTTTGCGACCCTCGGGGGTGCGAATCGGGATGTTTTGCAAATTCGGGTCGTTGCTGGACAAACGCCCGGTCACCGCCACGGCCTGCGCGTAATGCGTGTGCACCCGACCGGTCTGGGGGTTGGCGAGTTGGGCCAGTTTGTCGGTGTAGGTGCCTTTGAGTTTGGAGAGCGATCGGTGCTCCAAAATTTTCGCGGGCAGGGGGTAATCCTCGGCGAGTTTTTCCAACACCTCTTCGTCGGTGCTGCGCGCACCGGTGGCGGTTTTTTTGATGACCGGCAAACCGAGTTTGTCGAAAAAGATTTCGCCCAACTGCTTGGGCGAGGCCAGGTTGAAAGGCTGGCCTGCCATCGCATAGGCGTCTTGCTCCAGTTGCACGATGCGTTGGCCCAAGGCATGGCTTTGCGCGGCCAAGGTGGGGGCGTCGATCAACACACCGTTGCGCTCGATGCGGTAAAGCGCTTCGCTGCTGTCGATTTCCAATTGGTAAATGAAGCGCAACTTGTCATCGGCTTGCAACAAGGGCCACAGGCGTTGGTGCACCCCGAGGGTGAAATCAGCGTCTTCACACGCGTATTGCGCGGCCTTGTTGACCTCTACCTGGGCAAACGAGATTTGATGCACCCCTTTGCCGCACAGGTCTTCATACGATAAACCCTGGCGCCCCAGATGGCGCAAGGCCAAGCTGTCCAAGCCATGGGGCTTATGCACTTCCAGCACATAGCTTTGCAACATGGTGTCGTGCACATAGCCTTGCACCTCGATGCCATGGTTGGCCAACACATGGCGGTCGTATTTCATGTGCTGACCCAGCTTGTGTTTGGCAGGGTTTTCGAGCCAAGGCTTCAAACGGCTCAACACCTCTTGCAAGGGCAATTGGGTGGGGGCATCGGCCGCGTTGTGGGCCAAGGGAATGTAGGCCGCCTCGCCAACCTGGACACACAAACTGATGCCCACGATCTGGGCTTGCATCTCCACCAACGACGTGGTTTCGGTGTCGATGGCCACAAGGTCGGCTTGCTCGATCTTCAACAACCATTGGTCGAAGCTGGACCAGTCGAGCACCGTGTCGTGATGCACCTGGACCGCCTCGGTCAGCGCAGGCGCATCGAACAACTGCCCCACCTCACCCACAGCAGTGGCGTCCTTGGGAACTGAGGACTTATCCTGGCTGTCGCCTTCCAACGAAGACACCAAACCCTTGAAACCGTATTGCTTGTAGAACGCCATCAAGCCCACTTCATCGGGGGCGCGCATCAACACGCCATCTAAAGATGGCCAACCCAGCACATGGTCTTGCAAATTGCAGTCGGTTTTCATGGTCACGAGTTGGCGGCCGGTGGGCAACCAATCACGGGCTTGGCGCAGGTTCTCACCCGCCACGCCCTTGATCTCGTCGGCACGGGCCAGCAAGGCCTCCAAGGAGCCGTATTCGGTCAACCACTTGGCCGCCGTTTTGGGGCCGACTTTGGCCACACCAGGCACGTTGTCCACGGTGTCGCCCACCAAGGTTTGGTAATCGATCATCAGTGAGGGCGGCACACCAAATTCTTCGGTCACGCCCGCCACATCGCGTTTCTTACCGTTCATGGTGTCGATGATGGTGATGCGTTCATTCACCAGTTGACTCAAATCTTTGTCACCACTGGAGACCACCACGTTCATGCCTTGCTCAGCCGCCAAGTGGGCCAAGGTGGCGATCACGTCATCGGCTTCCACCCCAGGCACATCGAGCAGCGGCCAGCCCATGAGGCGCACCAAGCGGTGGATGGGTTCGATTTGGCTGCGCAAATCGTCGGGCATGGGCGAGCGCGTGGCTTTGTAGGGCGGG
>RFNL01000430.1 GCA_009927195.1 Betaproteobacteria bacterium
GAGCGGCTCAGACCCCCAATAAATCACACGCCATGCGGTGTACCGCATGGCCTGGTTCGCACAAAGCATCCAGCATGGAAAAGTGCTGTCGCCCGGGGATGGCCAACGCCTTGGGCACGCGCTTTGGGCCCCAGACTTGTTGCATCAAAGCGTTTTGACGCAAAAATTCCTCGCTCTCCTCGCTCCCCACCAGACACACCAGTTCGCCCCTTGCAGGTGCTGGCAACCAAGCCGGGCTGGCTTTGAGCACGTCCTCATCGGTGAGCAACAAGCCCGACTGCAGCAGGGGCGAGCGGCGCACCGACTCCAACTCATGCAAACCAGAGATGGACATGGCGTTGTGCACCAAATCCTTGGGCAGATCGCGGCCAAACACAGGCCAATCGCATGCCATCAGCATGGCGGCCAAGTGGCCCCCTGCCGAGTGACCGACCACGGTGATGTGGCCGGGGTCACCACCGAATTCGGCAATGTGCCGCCACACCCAGGCCAATGAACGCACCATTTGCAGGGTGATGTCGGGCACAGTCACCGCCGGGCACAACGCGTAATTGGGCACGACCACGGTGCAGCCCGCTGCTTGAAAGGGTGGCGCAACAAAAGAGTGGTCAAACTTGTCCAGAAACTGCCAATAGCCGCCGTGGATGAACACCAGAACCGGTGCTTCGGGTCGGTTGGCTGGAAAAACGTCCAGGCTTTCAGTCGGGTGCGTGCCATAGGGCACGCTGGTCGAACAGGCTTGGTGACGAGCGCTGACAGAGGCCTGGCCCCAGCGCTCGAAATAAGTGCCAAAGTCGGGCACCATGGCGCGGTTGTTGTACATGCGGTCATACCACTGCGCATCGTATTCGGGTTTGCTCATGCCTTGCTCCTTTTGCGACAACTCGTCTCAGTGGCCTAAGGGGGCCTGCCCTGGCTGTGGGGGCGCCACCGCCACACCTGAATGGCCTCAGGTCTTGCCGATTTGAGCAGTGCGGATCACGCTGTCGGCCTCGGCCGTGCTGCTGCCCCCGCCGCTGGGGGTTTGAATCACCAACCCCAACAGGCGCGCACCGTGCTCTACGGCGATGGAGCCGTAAGAAATATCGCCATGCACCACCGAGTCTTTGTGGAATTCCACGCGCTCAGAGGCATAGATATTGCCTTCGACCTTGCCCGCCACCATCACCCGATGGGCCGTGATGTCACCAGAGACTTCGCCGGTGGGGCCGATGGCCACGGTGACCTTGTTTTCTTTGGTGGTCTCGATGTTGCCCTCGACCTTGCCATCGATGCGCACACTGTCGAGCAGCACCAAGCGGCCATAAATTTGCGTCGTGCGGCCAATGATGGTGTCAAACCGCTCTTGCGAGGACATCAAGGATTTGTCTTTGAGCTTTTCAAACATGGTGCTGACTCTGGTGGGGCATGCAAGCCGATCAACTGGCGTTGATGGGCAACACCTGCATGGGGTTGATGGGGCGATCTCTGCGGTACACCTCGTAGTGCAAATGCGGGCCAGTGGATCGACCGGTGCTGCCCACATCGCCCAAGTGGGTGCCGCGTTCGACCAGTTGACCTTCCACCACATGGCGTCGGCTGAGGTGGGCATAACGGGTCATGAAACCTTCGGCATGGGTGACTTCGATCACCTGACCGTAACTGCCCTCAAAAGCAGAGCGGGTCACCGTGCCAGGGGCCACAGCCACCACAGGTGTGCCCGTGGACGCCGTGAAATCCAAGCCCTCGTGCATGGCCAACAAGCCCGTGAACGGGTCATTGCGAATGCCAAACCCGCTGGAGACCCGAAAGTCACCCTGTATGGGTAAACCGGTGGGCAAAGAGTGCAGCCATTCCAGGTGTTGGGTCCAGTCCTGGCGCAATTCGCGCACCATTGCGTCCATGCGCAACAGTTCTTGCAGGGTGCCGTTGAGTTCTTGGTCCAGGGTCTGAGGGAAAAAAAGGTTGCGCAAAGGACTGGGCAATAAGGGGCCGCCACGGCCCTCGTCTTTTTTGCCATTGTTCAAAAAACGGTCGCGCAACTGGGTGGGTGTGGCCAACTCCATGAAGCGGTTTTTCAGGCTTTCAAGCTGTTTGATCTCTTGCGATGTGGCGTGCAGGTTTTGGCGCAGTTGATCCAACCGCTCGCGGTAAACCGCCTCCATGCGTTGCTGCTCTGCTTCGGTGGTAACCCCTCCCATGCTGCGGGCCAGGTCAGGGCTGAACTCGACCGCAATGCGAAAACCCACGAAGTACATGACAAAACCCACCAGCATCAAGGCCAGGGACACACCCGCCGTGGTCAAGATGACCTTGCGCGCTGTGATGGAAATGGATTTAACGGTACCGGTTGGGCCGGATACCCACATGAACTGCATGAAAGCAACCTGTTTCCTGGGAGGGGGAGTTTAATACCGATCGACCGCTCAATCAAAGGCTTGAGGGGATTAAAAAAATCAGGGTTTTCTACCTGAAAACCCAGAAAATATAGGGTAAATACTTATAACCTAAAGATTTATTTTCAAGTCTGCACAGTGAATCACCGCCGGAAAACAGGTCACCCAGGCCCAAAAGAATCGATTCAGTCCAAAAAACCAATACACCAGAAAATGAAACACAACGGCCACGGCGCACATGGCCTGGGCCTGTACCGGACCGCTCAAGGCCACAGGAAAGGCGCATTCCCACAGCATCAAGCTCCAGGCACAGAACCGTGCCCACCTGGGCTTGTGAAACCAGCTATCAGCCGCCAATGGGCCATGGACGGCACCATTTAAAAATATGGTGAGCGCCTGCCCACTGCGCCAATGGTCATGTTTGAGTTTCACCCAGCCGGACATGAAATAGGAACTGATGGCATGGATGCTGATGTACCAGAGCCCGGCTTGCCAGCCCAATTCAGGGTCTGCCAAAGTGCCCACCACATGAGCGATTAAACCGCCGCTGAGCACCACCAGGGTCATGAAATCGCTGCCTCCATTGAATGCCCCACGCCAGCGGATCAACACCAAAACGGCACTGATGAACAAAAAAACAAAATGCACCAGACTGGATCCCTGCCATGCCATGTGCAACAGCAGTGGCAGTCGCAAAAACAAATGGGCTTGGTGAATGGCTGGCTGAAACATAAACCCCAAGGCCGACTTGAGCCACCGGGGCCTCTCGGGCACATCGGCCTGTTGGTCGGGCCAGTACCAAACGCGCTCCACCATGCCCGTTCGGTGGATGCGCAAAAACTCCAGGGTTTGGATGCACATGCTCCAAGCCAGCAAGCATTCGAGCATGCGCACCGCTGTCAGCCCATCCAAGCCCTGCCCCATTCAAACCACCCCCTTGGCAGAAGGCAGCAAAGTGTGTGACTCCACCACGCCTATGGCGTTGCAGCGTTCCAAGCGAACCTGGAACTCAAAGACCGAACCCGTGGGCGCCCCCTCGTTTTGGCTGCAGTGCGCCCGCACCAGGGCCTGAACCAACTTGTAGGTCACCAAAGCGCGCGCATCCCTCTCGGGGGCCAAATGATTGAGGTCATGGGCCAAATGGTCGACCAGGTTTTGTTGCGATAGCGCCAAATTGACCCAGGGGTTGTGCACCAAACCCCAGGCCGAGCGTGGGCAGCGGGGGTACAGTCCTTGCCAGGCTGGTGGGGCATCAGCGATCCTTGGGCCATCGCCGCTGGCATGGGGCGGCCACCACCGGATGTACAAGCGTGGTTCATGGCCCACCGCATGGAAAAACTTCCAATTGGGGAAAAACGCCCGCAATAAAAAAAGCCAAGGCCCTTGAATGAACCGCGGCCCCCACCACAAGGTGACCAGCAGAAACCCAAAATACAACAGGATCAATGCATGCGTGACTTTCACGGGGTGAAAGCATACCGCAGCCCAGGTCATGGCCTAGGCCTGCAGCAACCTGGCCGCCCAAGCCCTATGCTTGGTACCTGACCATCCAACGGCGCTCGCCCCCCCATTGTGATTTGAGCACCAGGGCAGGCCATTCCACAAATGCTTTTGTTCAAACAACACATCGCCCAGCGCTTGCGGGAGATGACCCACACCCGCCAAACGCCGGATGTTTTTTTAAAACCGGCGGGAGACCCTGGCTTGCTTGGGCCCGATAGCAGCGCCTGGCTGGTGCATGCCCATTTCATGTCGATGATGGTGGGCGGCATCGCCTCTTTGGTGGTCCAAGCCTTGCACCCGCGCGCTTTGGCCGGTGTGTGGGACCACTCGAGTTTTCGCGACGACATGGCCGCCCGATTGGGACGCACGGCTTTTTTCATTGCGGCCACCACCTATGGGGGGCGGGAAATGGCTGAACAAGCGATCGAGCGGGTGCGACGCATTCACCAGCAGGTGCAAGGCTTTGATGCCCAAGGCCAGGCCTATCGGGCCGACGAACCGCAACTGCTGGCCTGGGTGCACCTGGCCGAGTGCACCAGCTTCATGCGGGCTTATGACGTGCACGGGCGGCCAGCCCTCGACACCCACCGTCAAGACCGTTACTTTGCCGACATGGCTGTGATGGGCCGCGCCATGGGCGCTGGCGATTTGCCCACCCACAGGGCGTCCAGCGAACGCGCCTTATTGGCCTATTTGCCGCATTTGCGCTGTGATGAACGCACCCGTTATGTGCTCGACTTGTTGGACCATTACCCCACGCAACCCCCTTACCAAAGCCTGATGAAATGGGTGGTCCGTGCCGCCCACCACAGCCTGCCCCCATGGGTGCATGGCTTGTTGCAAAGACCGGTGCCCGATTGGCGCGAGGGCTTGGCAGTCCGACTGGCCTTGTCCCAGGTATCGGTCCCCATCCAATGGGCGCTCGACGATGTGGGGGTGGCCGCCTGTGCCCGACAACGCATGCGACAAGCGAAGGAAAGGTCCCCACAGAAACAAGGTAAGCTGGCTGGGTGGATACCAACGCATTCAAAGAAATATGGGCCCAGCGCAGCTTCATGCGCTACTGGGGTTACCGCATCACCACCACCTGTGCCAACCAAATGATGATGGTGGCTTTGGGCTGGCAAATGTATGAAACCACCCAAAGCGCCTGGGACCTGGGCTTGGTGGGCCTGTACCAGTTTGTACCGGCCTTGATGCTCACTTTGTGGGCGGGTCATGTGGCCGACCGACTCAATCGACTGCACATCATCTTGGCTTGTACGGGGGTGCAAGCCACTGTGGCGGCGATTTTATTGGGTGCCAGTGCCCAAGACGCCATCAGCAAAGAGCTGATTTTGGCCCTGGCCTTGGTGATGGGCTCGGTACGCGCTTTCCAAATGCCTGCCTCCCAGGCCCTGATGCCTGCATTGGTGAGCGAAGCCATGTTGGCAAGGGCCATGGCCTTTAACTCTTCGGGCATGCAAGTGGCCATCATTTCGGGCCCGGCATTGGGTGGTTTGATTTTTGCCCTTGGGGCCAGCGCGGTATACGCGACTTGCTTGGGATTGCTGCTGTTGGCCTGTGCCTTGCTTTGGGGCTTGGGCTACCAAAGGCATGTGGTGGCCAGCCAAGCGGCCACTTTGCAATCCGTGCTGGTCGGGGTGCGCTTTGTCTGGCACCACAAGCTTTTGCTCGGTGCCATTTCACTCGATTTGTTTGCGGTCTTGCTCGGCGGTGCGACCGCCTTGTTACCGATGTTTGCCAAGGATATTTTGATGGTGGGACCGTGGGGTCTGGGTTTGCTGCGTGCCGCGCCGGCTTTGGGAGCGCTGACTGCGTCCATGTGGCTGACCACCCACCCTTTGCAACGCCGGGTCGGCCATATTTTGCTCGTTGCGGTGGCTGTTTTCGGTGTCGCCATGGTCATGTTTGCCCTGTCCACGCATTTTTGGATGTCCATGCTGGCGCTGGCCATCAGTGGTGCGGCCGATACCGTCAGCGTGGTGATTCGCATGACCCTCATGCAATTGGAAACCCCCGATGACATGCGCGGGCGGGTTGGGGCGGTCAACTCCATCTTCATTGGCGCGAGCAACGAACTGGGTGAATTCGAGTCGGGCGCAGCGGCGGCTTGGTTGGGTCCGGTGATGGCCACCTGGATCGGTGGTTTGGGAACTGTTTTGGTGGCCATACTGTGGTTGCGTTGGTTTCCCAAACTGGCCCAAAGGGACCGCCTGGAATGACCGCTGGTTTGGCCCGCCTGAGGCTGTGGAGCCTGTGCTTTTTGGCCTTGTCGGTGAGCCTGGGCACGGCCCTGGTCTCATTGGGCAAGTTGTTTTTGCTCTTGGTGGTGCTCGCCCAAATCTTCACCGATGTGCGGCAGCGAAACAAACCCCGCGACTCGCAAACGGTCTTGGCCCAAGCTTGGCCCAGCAGCCTGTGGTGGGGCGCAACGGCATTGCTGTGGATGGGCTTGTCCATGGCCTGGAGCGCAACGCCTGTCCATGAAGCATGGCCCTCGCTGGCCCGACATGCCCGCTGGCTGGTTTTTCCCGCCGCCTTCTACCTGATGCGCGCTGGCACACCGGCCCAGCCAGTGCTGCAAAGCTTGGTGCTGGGGCAATTGTTTGTCCTGGTCAGTTCATGGCTGATGGTGTTGGGCATTCCCCTGCCTTGGGCCATCTCTGTCACGAGCCCCGACAACGCTGTGGTGTTTAGCAGTTCGATAGAACAACCCATCACCTGCACCTTGATGATGCTCGTGATTTGGTATTTTCGTGATCAATGGCCACTGGCGCAGCGCCGTTTTTGGTTGTGGACCGCCATGGCCTTGGCCACCGCCAATGTGCTCTTGGTGGTGACTGGGCGCACAGGACAAATGGCGATGTTGCTGGCTTGGGTGTTTGTGTTGTGGGGCTGCTTGCCCGGCCGCTACCGCTGGGGCGTGCTGCTGCTGCCGGTGCTGGTGGCCCTGGGCGTGGGCTTGGGCTCTGAACGCATGCAGCAACGCTGGCTCAAAGCCAAGGCCGATGTGTTGGAGTTACAGGCTGGGCCGTTGAAAATAGACAACTCCGTGGGTTTTCGCATCGACGCTTGGCAAAAATCGGTGCATGCCTTTGCCGAAAAACCCCTTTTGGGCCATGGCGTGGGTGCTTGGCCCAAGGCTTATGTGGACCAAGGTGGCACGATTGCCAAGGCCAACGACCCGCACCAGCAATTTTTGCTGTGGGCGGTTGAAAGTGGCTTGGTGGGCCTGGTTTTGTTCATGGGATTTTTGGTCGGCTTGTGGCGCAATGCGCAAAACCTGCCCTGGCATGCGCGCTGGTGCCTGCGCAGTGCGGTGGCCATTGAAGTGTTGACCGGCTTGGTCAACAGCACCTTGCTGGGTGTGAGCATTGGAGAGTTTTTCTTGCTGCTGTGGGCTGGCTTGCTGGCTTGCCACAAGCAGTTCCCTGATGACCGATCACAAGGATTTTTGCCGCCAAGCCAATAGCGCACCTAGCAACAAGGCGCCGGCTGAAAACACCAATCCACGGGCCAAGCCACCAGGGCCATCTGAGATCCAGCCCACCACCACTGGCCCCAAGATTTGCCCCATGGCAAACACGATGGTGAAAGCGCTGATGCCCGCTGCCCATTGGGCAGCGGGCAAGTTGTGCCGCACCAATGCGGTGGTGGAAGCCACCACTGACAAGAAAACCGCACCAAACAGCAAGCCGGAAGCCATGACCGCAGCAGGGTGTTGGGTCAGGGCAGGCACGAGGGTGGCGACACCGAGCAAGCCATTGAGCATGGCCAAAGCCCCCCCCGCTTTGGCGCGGTTCAGCAAACCCGACCACAGGCGCGAAGACACCAGCACCGCGCAGCCCAACAGGGCATAAAACAGCATCAAGTCGCTTTCAGCTTGGCCCTGTTCGCGCAGCAAAGCCACCACAAAAGTCATGTAGCCGATGTAGCCCACACCAAACAAACCGTAACCCATCAGGGCAAAAGAAAGCACAGGCCAGGCAAACGCTTGGGGCGCTGACGTGCCCACCACAGGCGGCGGGCTGAGCCATCCGTCGCGATGCCACTGAGCGCAGCGCAGCAAAGGCCACCACATGAACACACAGCACAAGGTGCACAGCACACACAAGCACCACCAAGCCCACACCCATGGATGCGCCAAGCCCACCGCTTGTGCCTGCGCCATGATGGGTGGCAGCGTCAGCGCCGAAAAAATGATGCCCCAACCTGTGCCGCCGTAGTACAAGCCCAGCAACCATCCGGCACTGGCTGGGTGCCATTGCCCCAGCCGGGCGGTCAGCAAACCGCCCGCCACAAACACCCAAGCACTGGACAAGCCCGCCAGTGTGCGTTGCAACAGCAAGGCCTCGGCTTGAACGAAAAAACCACTCAGGCCCATGAACAAACTGGTCAACACAGCCCCCGCCGCGAACACCTGGACCGCATCCCAGCGTCGCAGCATGCGCGGCAGAGCCAGCGCCCCCAGCAAATAGCCCAAGGCGTTGGCGGTGTTCATGGCCCCGGCCAAGGTGTAACTCCAGGCCAAGTCTTCTCGCATGGGCGGCAGCAACATGGCATACGAAAAACGCGCCATGCCCAGCGATATGGCCGCACCCAACGACAGCGCAAAGGCCATGCCCCAGAGACTGCGCACCGTGGGCATGGCCATTTCAAACCATCAGCGCTGGGGGTTGAGCACGAAGTCGTATTCCATCAAATAAGTGCCGTCGGCTTGCGCGACCCAATCGGTCACCAGCGACTGGCGCACGCCAAAAACCGCATCCGAGTCGAGGTATTTGTCGTGGTCGCGAAACACATGGGTGATCAGCCGCTCGTAGCCGGGCGCTTCCACCATGAAATGCAGGTGCGCAGGTCGCCATGGATGGCGCTTGGTGGCATTGAGCAAGGTACCCACAGGACCATCGGTGGGGATGGGATAGGCCTCGGCCAAGATGGTTGTGAAATGAAAGTGGCCTTGCGCGTCGGCCTGCAAAATGCCACGCGCCTGCGGCTGCGTCAGGTTGTCATACTGGACATCGTATTTGCCGTCGTCATCGGCCTGCCACACATTGAGCTTGGCATTTTTGACAGGCTCACCGCCCAGGCCCTTGACCTGGCCACGCACCAAGCACTTTTGGCCCGATGCACCGTTGGACACATCGGCACCTAACTCAAAGTGAGGGGCGTTTTCCAAAAAGAAAGGGCCAAACACCGTCGGTTCGGTGCAACCGGCGGGTTTGTCTTGGTTCATCGCAATGGTGAGCATGGACAAGCCCAACACATCGCTGAGCAAGATGAATTCTTGCCGCACATCGGTGCATTTGTGTCCCGTGGCGGTGAGGTATTGGATGCCTTGAAACCATTCTTCCTCGGTCAGTTTCACGTCACGCGCAAAGTCATGCAAGTGCTTGACCAGGCTGAAGATGATTTGTTTGAGCCGCGGATCGGGCGTGTTTTCGAATCGGGCCAACACGGCCTCGGTGATGGTGTCTTGGTTCAAATTGCGCACGGTTTACTCCTGGTGAATGCCTGCGGATTGTTCCACCACCTTGATGATGGCGGCGTAGTCTTGTTCAGCCCAACCCTGGGCCAGGGCCGACAGCATCATTTGTCGTGTGATGGCCGTTTGCAACAGCGGCACTTGCAGGGCATCGGCTTCAGCCAAAATCAAATCAATGTCCTTGAGCATTTGCGGTACGGTGAATGTGGGAGTGAAATCGCGCGTGGACAGTTGCACCGCTTTGGCCTTGACAATGGGCGAGGCTACCGCACTGGCACCAATGACCTGCCACAAATCACGCCATGCCAATCCGCCTTTGTGACCCAAGCTCAAGGCCTCTGCCAACATGGCACTGGTCTGACCAATCATCAGGTTGATCACCAGTTTCATCAAGCGTGCTTGTTCGGCAGGACCCAAGTAAAACTGCACCGTACCCCAGCGTTTGAGCATGGGTGCCACACGCTGCCAAGCGGCCTGAGGGCCTGAAGCCATCAGGGTCAACTGCCCGGCATGGGCCATGTGGTTGTTGCCCGAGACGGTGACACGCAAATAGTCGCAGGCGTTTGGGGCCAACAAATCGGCCACGGCAGCCGATGCGGCCACCGAGACCGTGCTGGTATCGAGGTAAAAACCGCCTGCGCGCAGGTGCTGGGCCACCCTGGTGGCCGTATCGATCAGGGCTGCATCATGAGGCAAAGAAGAAAACACCCCATCGGCCTGGGACAGTACAGCGCCCAGGTCTTGCGCCACAACCAGGCCTGCGGCTTGGGCCAAGGCCAGGCGGTGGGCATCGACGTCGTACACCTCCACCGCATGGCCATCGGCCAACAAATGGCTGGCCATGGGCAAGCCCATTTTGCCCACGCCCAAAAAAACCAGTTTCATGCCGCAAAGGCCAAAGCGCTGGCCATCAATTGGCTTTTAAGCCAGCGGCCTTGACGATGCGCGCAGCGGTATCGATCTCGGTCTTGATGTAGGCGTTGAACGCATCGGGCGACATGCTCAACGGGTCGGCACCGAGCTTGGCCATGCGCTCCTTGATATCGGCATTGGCCAAAGCTTTGAGCGCCTCCTCATGCAAGCGCTTGACCACCGCAGCGGGGGTGGCACTGGGGACGATCATGCCCACCCACAAGGTGTAGTCGGAAGCGGGTAGACCGGCTTCAATGCTGGTGGGCACTTGGGGCAAGGTGGAGGCGCGCATCTTGGTGCTGACCGACAAAGCTTGTAATTTGCCGTCTTTGATCAAGGGCAAGGCCGATGCCAGTGGGGCAAAAAACCAATCATTGGAGCCACCTATCACATTGGTCATGGCATCGGGTGTGCCTTTGTAGGGCACGTGCAAAGCGTCGATGCCCGATTGCAAGCGAAAGATCTCAGCATTCAAATGGGTGCCGCTGCCCACACCGGCCGATGCATAGTTGAATGTGCCGGGCTTGGCCTTGACCGCCGCAATCAACTCGGCCTGGGTCTTCCAGCCTTTCGCGGGGTTGACGACCAACACATTGGGAATGGCCGCCAAGGTGGTCACACCGGTCAAGTCTTTGAGTGTGTCGTAACCCAAGTTAGGGTAGAGCGAGGCGTTGAGCGCATGGCCCGATGAATGGATCAAAACGGTGTAACCATCGGCTTCACTTTTGGTCACCATGGCCGCCGCAATGGTGCCGCCAGCACCAAGGCGGTTGTCGATGACAATGGATTGCCCCATGGACTTGCCCATCGCATCGGCCACGGTGCGCGCCACAATATCGGTGGCGCTGCCAGCGCTGAATGGCACCACAAATTTAATCGGCTTGCTGGGATAAATCTGGCCCCAAGCCTGGACCTGGAAACACAAAACGCCAAGCGCACTCCAAGCCAACAAGGCGCGGCGCACAAAACCTGGTGAGTTCTTCATGGGCAATCTCCTGAATGATGAAAAGTCGAGCCGTCTCAATACTCCAAGCCGTCGCTGATGGTCTTGTTTTCTGACCGCAAATCCAATCCGGCATCGCGGGCGGTTTCAAGGAGCAAAGCGGCAAAGTCAATGTGATCGTAACCTCGCCCCACCATGCGCGCCACCGACTCGCGGGTGGCAGCGGCGGCGGGCATGGACACGCCATGGGCCTTGGCAGCGGCCATGCCCAAGTCCATGTCTTTGAGCAGTAACTTGGGGGTGAAAGTGACTTGATCAAACGTCAAGTTGGTCAGCACAGGGGTTTTGTAGCGGGTGTACATGGAGCCCAGCACCGAGTCGTTGATGCTCTCCAAAAACAAATGGCGTGGGATACCGGCCTTTTCCGCCATGACGGTGATTTCGCACAGGTTTTGAATCACCACGCCAAACATGGTGTTGTGGGCGATCTTCCACACTCGGGCCAATTCGCCTTCGCCCACCCACATGGTTTTGCGCGACATGGCCTGCAAGTAGGGCTCGGCCAACTCATACAACTGGCGAGGGCCTGAAGCCACCACCAGCAACTTGCCGGCCTTGGCCACCTTGGCATTGCCCGATACCGGGGCGCACAAATAGGCCACCCCCAATTTTTCCAAGGCCGTGCGCACTTCGGCCGAGCCCTCCTGAGAAATGGAGGAGCTGTCGACCACCATTTTGGGCAGGGTTTTACCCGTGACCAAACCGCCCGGGGCAAACAACACTTCTTTCAGATCATCGGTGGTTGAAACCATGGTAAAAACCACTTCGCAGGCGGCCAAGTCCAGTTTGTGGTCCACGATGGTGGCGCCGTATTCGGCCAAGGGCTCAGCCTTGCTGCGGGTCCGGTTCCACACATCCACACCGTGCCCAGCTTTGGTCAAAAGTTTGACCATGGCCTCTCCCATTCGACCCAAACCAATCCAGCCTACTTTGTTAGCCATGTTGTTTCCTCATGCTTGTTGAAAATTGAAATTCAAACGTTGATCGGCAAACCCACCAAGCGCTCCAACTCACTGCGCGACAAACCGTCCACCGCATCGACCCATTTCAATCCTTGGGGCGTCACATCCAAGGTGGCCAGGTCGGTGTAAATGCGTTTGACACAAGCCAAGCCAGTGATGGGGTAGCTGCACTTGGGCACCACTTTGCTCACGCCTTGCTTGGTGAGCAGGTCCATCATGACCCAGGTTTGTTTGGCCCCGATGGCCAAGTCCATGGCCCCACCCACGGCGGGAATGGCGCCGGGCTCACCGGTGTGCCAATTGGCCAGGTCACCGTGGGCGCTGACTTGAAAGGCTCCCAACACACAAATGTCCAAGTG